>NZ_JNGB01000047.1:0-38796 GCF_001029355.1 Robinsoniella sp. RHS | reverse complement strand
CCTGTAAACCACCGTCTGCCAAATCGCATTAGAGCTCACTTCATGATCTGCTATACTGCGCTGCTTGTGTACCGTTTACTGGAAGCCAAACTTGATGACCAGCATACACATGTGACGACAGAAAACTTAATTAATACCTTGAAAAATATGAATGTGACGAATATTCACGACGTCGAATATATGGCTCTCTATAATGGTAGCAAGGCACTAGATGCCCTAACCCAACTAACATCGCTAAACTTGGACAGGCTGCATTATAAACCAAAGGAACTGAATGGAACAATTAAAAAAATTTTAAAGTAACGTTTACATACAACAATTTCATAATCAGTATAAGCCGATAACCTCAGTATTTATAAGGTGTATCGGCTTTTCGTCTTCTTGTAAGTGTCGAAAACGGGATTATATTCCCCATAGTCCAATTTGTCAACCTCTTTTTTATATTTTTTTATATTAATTTTTTATGTTTTGTTTTTGTGTTAATTATCTGATAATTTTAAACTATTCTAATATTTTATATTTTATATCTTACACAGAAAAAGAACAGGTCTTGTTGATATAACCCATTCCAATACCACTGCACCGTAAAAGTTTATCCCAACCTTCTTTTGAAAAATATTGCTTTTTCCCTCCCCTAACTATATAATAGAATATAAGTTTACGGAGTGAAACAAAGAATACAGATTGAAAGAGGTAACTGAATTATGAAGAAAAAGGTTGTTATTGCACTTGGCCATAAAGCGCTTGGCACTACATTTCCGGATCAAAAGGTTGCAGTTAAAAATTCTGCCAAGATCCTTGCTGATTTAATAGAAGAAGGATGCCAGCTGGTAATTTCTCACAGTAATGCTCCCCAGGTAGGGATGATCCATACAGCCATGAATGAATTCGGGAAGGTTCATGAGGATTATACACAGGCTCCTATGTCCGTATGCTCTGCCATGAGCCAGGGATATATTGGATATGATTTACAGAATGCAATCCGTGCAGAGTTAATTAAACGCGGTATTTTCAATACGGTAAGCACGATTCTCACCCAGGTTCTGGTGGATCCTTATGACGATGCTTTTTATAATCCCGTTAAGGTAATCGGACGTTATCTTACTGCGGAAGAAGCAGAAGAAGAAGAAAAGAAGGGCAACTATGTTATCGAAGAACCCGGCAAGGGTTTCCGCAGAATTGTTGCGGCTCCAAGACCTAAGGATATTATTGAAATCGATGCCATTAAAGCCCTTGTAAATGCCGGCCAGATCGTAATCGCATGCGGCGGCGGCGGTATTCCGGTACTGGAACAGGGCAGTGAGCTCAAAGGTGCCAGCGCAATTATCGAAAAAGATTATGCAGCCGGAAAATTAGCTGAACTGATTGACGCTGACGCATTGATCATCTTAACAAACGAAGAATATGTCTGCATTGATTATAAATCCGATGCACCGAAGGAACTCCACCGGATTAGTTCTGCAGAAGCACAGGAACACATTGACCATCATGAATTCGGTGAGGCTGCCATGCTTCCTAAAATCCGGGCATCCATTGATTTTGTTGCATCCGGCAATGACCGCAAGGCAATTATTACAAATATGGAACATGCCTGTGATGCTTATCTTGGTAAGACGGGTACTGTTATCACGAAATAATATAAATTAATATTAATCACAAAAGGGGCATGCGTCAAAGCATGTCCCTTTTTTCCGTTATTCACTGGCAATCTTTTTATTGCGAAACAGCATACACATTATCAGTGCTAAGAAGGTGATTCCAAGCCAGCTTAAAATTGTATTGTCCCAGCCTGTTTGCTGTACCAGAATCCCGATTGTAAATGTAGAAATGGCACAGCCCAGATATGCCATGGAATTCAGGAAACCGGATACGGTTGAGACCCTTCCTGCTTTTTCAAACCTTAAAGGAAGAAGATTTACGAAGACCGTATTTACAGCCATCATAGATGCTGTAATGACGGATAATAAAATAACGGTAAGCATCAATGACTTACTGCCAAAGAGCCACAGACAAAGCAGTGATACCGTTGCTGCCATGAAGAAGCATGCTGCTGTCTTTGTCTCCTGCTTTTTCCATTTTCGGTACAGATACTGAGCCGCATAAGCACCTGTCAGATTAATAACAGGCAGAATGGTTGTCACCAGAATTGAAAGTGCCGGGGATGTCAGAAAGGTTTCGCTGATATAAGTAGGAACCCAGGAGGTTACACCGTCTTTTAAAACCCCATGTACAATTACCGGAATCAGAATGACAAGAATTCCGCTTCCTGCCAAAATCCTGTGAAAGGCAACCTGCGGCCTTTGTATATTATTCCGATTATTATCTTCTTTCTCAACGTCCACACCAAATTCCCTGGAAAACTTTTCTATTTTTCGAAATTTAATATCCCATAAAAGTGCCGCTGCTATAAGCAATGCTGCTGCTGCAAAAAACACCCCATGCCAGCCATTCAGGTAAATTACGGCAGCAGACAGCAGATAGGACGCCAGCGTTCCCAGTGCTTGCGTGGATATAATGTTAATACAAAAACGGAGTTTCGTTTTTTCTTCTAACATTTCTGCAAAAATGCGGATAATGGGAGGCCATATCATAGACTGGGCATAACCATTTATACACCAGACTAGCCCCATGATACCAAAATCAGCAAAACATCCCATAACAAGATTTGCTACCCCCGAAATTGACAACCCTAAAAAAATCATTTTTCTGGGATTTACTTTGTCCCCCAGGAATCCGTTTAACAGCTGCCCGATTCCATATGCAAAGAAGTAAGTCATACTGATAAATCCTGCCTGGGATTTTGAAAGTACTGCTTCTTTGATCATGACCGTCATGGCTGAGGAATAGTTGAGCCTCCCCAGATAGGACGTAAAATAGGCAATCCAGCATAATACAAACAACATGGTTGTCATTCGCACATCTGCTATTTTCTTATATTTATGCAATGTAATTCCTCCCTGATACATCATTTTTACCTGTTCTGCTGCCGGTATTGCAGAGGCGTTAGCCCTGTGGACTTTTTAAACACCCGGAAAAAATACTGACTGTCCTCATACCCCACTTTCTTTGCGATTTCTACAACGCTTTTATCTGTTTCCACCAGATATTCCCTTGCCTTTTTGATTCTAAATTCCGTAATATAATTTACGGTTGACTGCTTTAGCTCTTTCTTAAATACGGAGGAAAAATAATTGGGGCTCATCCCATATCGTTCCGCCAGTTCATTTATAGCTATATTCTCATTATAATTTTCCTGTATATACTGAATTGCCAGCATGATTTTATTCCTGGCATTGGTATCTACAGCGCCTTCGTTCTGCATGCATTCCATTACCACATTGATGAGATAGCCCTCCATTTCTTCCACGCTGTGAAGCTCATCCAATATGCTGAAACTGGAAAGAAGCTTTTCCATGCTTTTGGGATTATGGATGCCTTTTGAATTGAAGTTACGCAGAACCATATTTAAGATCCTCACCCACATGACCCGGATGTAAGTCACGTTATATTTGAATAGTTTTTCTTCCGAAAATATTTCGTGAATCAGGGTCTGGATATTACCAATATCATGCCTTTCGATATAGTGATACAGCATATTTAATGCAGCCGTAGGAAATTGTTCTGCACTGAATATCCTGGCATCTTCATAGAAATAAATGTTAGAGGTTCCATAGACAAGCCTTTGCTTTAATGCCTCCATCGCTTCGTTTTTACTGGCTGCAGATAAATGCAGCGTACTTTTGCTTAAGCCCATGGTCAGAAAAATATCCATCTGCTTTTCAAAAATATTTTGCAGTTTCAGGAAAATCTGCTCTATTTCATTTCGCAAAAGCTTTTCTCTTTCTAACGAAAATACTGCAAAGAGCTGATTATAATTTGACAGGTTATCCACCATTACTTTGTCACAGGCGGAAACGATTTCGGAGAATACATTTCTGATGGAGAACCGGATTAATTCAATATCTTCATGCCCAAATTTGCTGCCGGAATAGCTTCTCCCGTCAATATTTATAATTCCAAGAAAATGCAAACAGCCCGAGCTGAAAAAACGGGGATGGTCACTTTTTAGCATTTCATAAAGGAGCCCTTTCTCTTCAGTCTCCATCACCTGTTTGCTGACCAGCGCATGTATGCCTTTTTCCAGTGTATACTGCTCTTTCTCTTTTTGCAGTTTGGTCTGGCTGGATATGGTATTGCGTATCATCTCATCTTCCTGCAGTGATTGTATGGTTTTTTCCATAACCTTTTTCAGTTCATCATTGGACAACGGCTTTAGAAGATAAGCTTTTGCCCCCAGGGAAATTGCCTGTTCCGCATAGGCGAACTCCGCATAACCGCTTAAGATGATAAATTTCATATGGGGATACAGCGGCTTTGCTTTTTCTATAAATGTCAGCCCGTCCATATCCGGCATATGGATATCTGTCACTACGATTTCCACACTTTTTTCCTGAAGAATCGTCAGGGCCTCCTGCCCGGATGAAGCTTCCAGAATTTCCTCAAATTCCAGGTTTAAATACTTTAATCTGGCAAGAAAACCTTTTCTGATTAGCTCTTCGTCATCGATAATCAATAGTCGGTAGTTCATTACATATCTCCTCCCCTTTGTATTAATGGCAGCCGAATGCAAAACCGGCTTCCCTGATATGGCATGCTATCAATGGATATCCCATATTCATTCCCACACGATAATTGTATCCTCTGATTTACATTTCGGATCCCAATGCTTTTTTTATTATCCTGTACCTCTTTCGGCTCATTGATAAAAGCATTTAAATCCCGTACCCGTTCTTCATCCATCCCAACTCCGTCATCTTCAATAACGATGAGCAATGCCTCCTTTTCCCTGCGTATCGAGATCTCAAGGGTCCCTTTTGATGTCAGATTCCCCAGCCCATGTACAATCGCATTCTCTACAATCGGCTGTAAAATAAACCGCAGAATCATGTAACGATCCACATCTGCCTCCACATTATAAAAGACTTCAAAGCGTTCGTTATAACGTATTTTCTGAATAAATATATAATTCTGTGTATGATGCAGTTCCTGGGCAATTGTTACAAATTCTCCGTAATTTTTACCCAGACTGTAACGGAAGATTTCGCCCAGCTTCTCACACATATCACATACCACAAATGCCTGATTGACTGCAGCGATTGAGCTGATCGTCTCCAGTGTATTGTATAGAAAATGCGGATTTATCTGAAGCTGCAGATTACGCAGCTGTGTTTCTTTATTTTCCAACTGCTGTATATAGTTTTTTCGAATCAGCTTTTCCAGTTTTTTCAGCATATGGCTGAATTGTTTGTCCAGATAAGCGATTTCATCACTACCGGCGATGGGCTCTGTAATGGTAAGGTCACCGGTCTCCGCAACTTTAATTTTTTGTACCAGCGCCCCAACCCTTGCAGAAAAACGGTATGTGAATAAGTATGAAAAAAATAATATTGCCAGGATAACCAGCAGTAAAAGGGGGATCACCAGAAGCTGTATCTCTCCTTTTTTCTCCATAAGTTCACTGTTTGCAAATAAGAACAGAATGTTCATTCCATATTCTTCTAATGAGGTACTGGCTACCACATAGTCTGATATGGTATGGATTTTGCCGTTATGATACTGTTCTCCATCTGCCTGACGCTTTAAAAATTCCGAGAGAACTTCCCCTTTATTCTGGTCTGAATCATAGAGGGCTTTGCCGTCTGCACCATATACGATAACATCAAAATTACTTTTATCATTTTCCCAGTTCTTACCGGGGGAAAACAGACGTTCCATAAATATATCAAGTTTTACGATTCCAATATCTTTTTTTGTGTAATTAAGCAGGTCTATCTTTTCTATTTCCCGCAGAATGGACAAGATCGTCTGACCTTTTCCAGCAGACAGGTAAGTAAACCAGCCTTCATTCAGAGCTTTTTTATTACGGTACCAGGACTCTTTTTTTGCTGCTTCTATCATGGTAGCTTTGTTGCCATACACAGGGTTCTCAGCGATTTTGGAATAAATCATACAGTTTCGTATCTCACTGGGACGGTCCAGCAGCAGCGATTTCGTTACCTCTGTGCTGATTTCCTGTCCCTTCTTGTATGGGCTCTTTTCCACCGATGAATTTGTGAGGGTGTCCAGTATTATGGTATTATTCGCGATAAAATCCAGGCTGTTCTGGTATTGCAGCATTTTTTCTTCAATATTTTTCATATACTGTGCTGTAATTTGTTCGTGTGAATTAACCAGATCCCCTACGATCAGCCGCTCTATTTTCTGAAACAGAAAGCCGGTGATTAATATGATCGGTACTACGCTGATCACGATAGTGAAAGAAACCAGCTGTTTAAATATGGAATAACTGTAAATTTTTTTACTTTTCATCTGTCTGCCCTTCTTGCTGTCATAAGCTGCTGTGTCTATATTTATCCGGGTATTCAGAAAGGTCTTAGAGCGTGATTTAAAATACGCTCTAATGCCTTTTCGCGATCTCCCTGTTTACCTTTTCTCTGAGCTTCTGAAAAAACTGACTGCTGTACGGATAGGAAACAAGGGTTACCGGCATCTGTGCCGTCTGTCTGATCAGTTCTAATACATACTCTCTTGACGTAAGTTCTTCCAGCATCTGAAATGCACGGATATCCTGCATGGCTTCGGATAATACCATCAGGCGTATGGATTCTTCCGGGCAGCCGTCCTCTCCCGGATATACCAGGAAGGCATCTCCGGAAGGAAATGCTGCCCCTGCATCCGTGACCTCATAAGGATTAATGTGGGACAGGGAATATTGCGAATTGTAGAAATTAAATCCCCAGTGCAGAAATCCCTCCAGGCGGTACTGATACATCTGTACTCCCAGAATCCGTGTTCTTCCCGAAGGCATGGCGAAGAAACGATTTGTAACATCTTTTCCCTGGGCCCCGCAATAATAGGTCCAAAGTCCCTGTACCTGATGTTCTAAAAAAGGATTCAGATGATCAATTCCCGGAACCGGTTTATCCACGATTCCGCTTTCATAAAAAGTATATCTGGAAACTGCATCCATAATGGGGTATCCCTTTAGATGGCCGGATACGGATTCCCTTACTTTCCGGTACATTTCCAGGTCTTTTTCCTCCGGCTCATCCGATAAGTGGAAAAATACCCGTCCTCTTAAATCCCATTCATCCAGTTTTTGAACCAGCGCATCCAGATATTGTGCCAGAAATTCCTGGTATTCAGAGCTTTGACTATCCGTCTCCCATCCAAATATCTGTTCCATAACACCATCTTTTACTGCCATCACTTTGGGTGCACTTTTTGCCCCCCATTGTGTAAAAAGATGGGCGATTTCAAAATATTTCACACCGCAATCCATACACATTTGAAAATAGGTATAAAGTTTTTCAAAGGAAAAGATATATTTTTTATCCGAAACACTCACATCCACCAGCTGCACCGTGGTGCGTTCTCCGCCTATAACGGTATCCAAAGGAGGAGTAAATGTGGGCGCTAAAATCATATTAATGCCGCGTTTTACATATAGAGTGATAAAATTCTTTAATATCTGCCAGTGCCGCGCAGACCAGGGCTCTGCCTGGTAATAGTCAGCAAGACAGTCACAATGAAACCACTCTGTATGAAAACAGGTCTGGGGGCTTAGATTAACCGGATAGATGCAGATCTCTGTATGCACCTCACCGACCAGTAAATTATCTTCATCATAAAACTGCAAGATCAGATCCTGTAATCCCTCCATTCCCTCTTTTGCTTCCATATCAATCCACAATGTGTGCCACTGGCGGGGAATAAATGGAATCTTTTCAAGCGAAATATCTCTTAATAAATCCGGATAAAGTCCGGGTTCTTTGGAGAGATAATGCTCATCGCAGTCTCCGTTGCAGGGCAGGATAGAAGGCATCAGCTTCACTTCCCGTATCCGTACCGCATCCTTTAAGCTCCCTTTCACCTTTACCGCCCCATACCGGGTATACGAAGTCTCTGCCCGATATGCACATTGAAGGGAGATGGTTTCTCCCAGGAAGCCGGATAACGCTATTCCCTTTAAGTCATCTTCCGGTTCTATTCCTGGAAATACTTTGGTAAGGGAACTTATAAATTTAAATTCATATTTGATCATGTTGTTATCTACCTTTCACTGAAAATAATTAATATCAATTTTAATCAGGTTCTATGATTTCTGCACAAACTTTATTGTTAGTAAACCGGTAAGTAAATCGCACAACGGCGTTATCCCTGTATGTAACAAGGCTTGCCTTATTTGATGAACCGCTTCTTGGATAGCTGTCGTAACAGTATGTTGCAGACAGCGTGCCATAAGTGGATATTGCATAATCATATGTTCCCGCATAGGGAATCACTACTGTCAGCGTATACATACCCTCACCCAGATAATACATACGGGTCACTTCACTGTTGGAATCATTTTCCACGGCTCCCGCCGAAGGTTGAAAGCTTCCATAAACCACTACTTTTTCCGGAAGTTTCACACCGGTTTCTTTATCATAGACGTCTCTTGCTCCATAATCCATCAGATTTCCGGGATTGGCTGCTTTTTCACGGAGGCTGTGATTCATTTTCCAGAGTCTTTGCAAAGCTTCTTCCTGGGAAAATCCCATGGGGCAGTCTTTACTTTTTTGGTTGATCTGGTAGAACTCCTGAATCTCTTTTGTTCCATCTTCTTTCTCCATCATGAGAGCTGCATCACTGAGCATTCTTCGAAACGGAATTTCAAAATAGGCATTTGGATTCTGTATTTCTGTCCAGTAATAAGTATACTCCAGAAAATGATTACGGGTTGCTGCATCCTGGTTAGCAAACCATCCGATCTGGTCATATCCCCACCAGTCTTTCCTTGCCAGCTCTTCTCTGGTAAACTCATCAAACCGCTCTATCACTTTCCCGCCCCAGTTGTCATACTCCATAAGATAGGGCATTGCCTGGGCACTCCATCCATTGGGATTGCTGCCTCCTTCGCTAAACCCTTCTTTTACCAGCACCTGCTTATGCCCCGGATGCGCAAGCAGCGGAACACCCGTAAATGGCATGGCATGATAATCAAACAACAATCTTCCACTGATATTAATACCATGTGTATGGGCATCCAGAAGTACTTTATGCCGGCGGGCATGTTTTTTCGCATAATCCCTGATCAGTTGAAACAGCTCTTCTGTTTTTAGAAAACCTTTGTCATTGGCGGTATACAAGTGAACCTGCCCCATATGGAGCGCTTCGTATCCACAGTCAATATAACGGCAGGCCCTGTAATAAAACCACATTCTCGCCTCCAGACGGTTCAGGTCGGGTATCCCACCGTTTTTTTCTTTTTCACGGCTTATATGTATAAACCCCGGCGGTTTCTGTGGAAACAAGGTCTTTTCCAGACAAAAATTTCTTTTTTCCGGTTTCTCGCCAAATGCTTCAAAAACATATTCTGGAATGGGAATCTCATTGATTTTTTCTACAATTATCTCGAATATACAAGCCTGCAATATGATCTCCTCATCTAATGCATGGACTTTTTCCGCCAGAATCCTGCTTTTTTCAAAATGTACCTCATCGTCCATTGTCATATACCAGACTCCCGAGGCTCTGCCTAAGAACTTCACCCCCAGATCACGAATGACTCTCAAGTCATCCTTCAGAGTATTGCTTTCAAATAATCCCGCTGCTGTCACTGCCCTGGAAAGATAATTTTCCAGAACATCCTTTTTTATGTACGTATCGAAGATATAATCTGCCATCTATTTGTCACTCCTTTTATCATCTAATAGTGAAGCAATCGTATCTGTAAAAACGCCGGTGGCACCTTTACACAAGCTTTCCGTCTCCTGCTTATTTACAGCAGGTCCTACCACATCCAGATGAATCCACCGGATTCCTTCCTCGATAAATTCTTCCAGAAAAGATGCCGCTACACTTGCACCCCCGCCCTTTCCAGGCGCATAGTTTATCAAATCTGCCGTAAGGGAATCTTTGATTTCCTGTTGAAAATACGCATCTAAAGGCAGTCTCCAGAGTTTTTCACCGCAGACTTTTGCCCGGTTCTGAAATTCCCCATAAAATTCGTCACAATTGGAAAATATCCCTGCTATCTCACTCCCAAGGGCGTTCTGGCAGGAATAGGTGAGCGTTGCAAGATCAATGATACTCTCTGCACCGATTTTTGCTGCAAAAGTCAGCGCATCACAGAGTATCAGGCGCCCTTCTGCATCGGTGTTATAGATCTCTACCGTCTTACCTGACATGGTCGTAATTACATCTCCCATTTTACAGGCATCCGGACTGATCACGTTTTCCACGCAGGGTAAAATGGCGCAGATTCTCTGTTTGCTTTTATTACGCACTGCAGTTTCAAAAGCCGCCAGTATATTGGCACCACCGCACATATCATACTGCATCCCCTCCATGTCACCCATGGATTTTAAATGATAGCCCCCGCTGTCAAACATAACCGATTTTCCTACCAGGGCAGTAAGGCTCCCTTCTCCACTTCCTTCATAATACAGTACCAGGAGTCTTGCCTCTTTGCTGCTCCCCTGATTTACTGCAAGAATTCCCTGGCATCCCATTTCCTTCAAAGCTCTGTCATCAAACACTTCCGCTTTTAAATGATAATAATCCGCCAGTTCTCTGACATACCCTTCCATCTCCCGGATTCCAAAATAATTGCCCGGAAGGTTCCCAAGACTTCTGGCATGGCTGATGCACCTAGCATCCATTACTGCTTCCTCCAGGATTTTGCACAGATTAAATCTCGTAATAAATGTATAATGGCATTTGGGATATTTTGAAAACAATTCCCTGTTAATAAATATACTATTATTTCCAATTTTTTTTAACCCTTCTTTTGCAAAAGAATATCCGCCTTTCACAATTGCCTTAACCATAAGCCGAATCAGTTCTGCTGCGCTTTCCTCTTCCCTGCACACTCCGTCCAGGTAAATCCGGATATCACCCACGGCATTTTTCCCCAGTATCCGGGATTGTTTCTGTAAATCGCAAAAAGGATATTCTTTGTTCTCTCGAATATCCCACCTGGTGATCTGTCTTTTTTGTATACTGCTGTTTATGATTGGGGCATTCAGTTTCTCCCCTTTTTTTCCTATGAGTATCAGCCTGCTTTCTTCTCCCATTGGATCTAAGCCGGCATTAATATGAAACTGCATTTTCATTTTCCTCCCGCAGACATTTTCGCCCGACATTTATTCCCGTGAGCAGCCAGCCAAACGGACGCGCCTGCGGGTCCATCCGGCTGCTGCCACAAGTATGTATTTTATGTTAGAAATTCACCATAATAGTTTTAATCTCGTAGGGCTTAACGAAGATTTCTACCGGCCCTTCCTGAAATGTTCCTTCCGGTATTTCCATCAGGCTGCATTCACACCACTGCCTGATATTAAAAGCACTCTGCATTTTGATCGTTTCTCTGGAACCTTTAAATTCATGAAAACGAATTACAATGGCATCGCTGTTTTCTGCCTTTTTCACCGCATCCACTACAACTGCATCTCTGTCAAACGAAATAAAACTATGTTCCATAACCGGTTTTCCGGGTTTTCCAGATAATGGATTGTTCAGATCGAATGCCTCTTGTTCTATCTCCGCCCGGTACCATTCTCTGTGATGGGGCAAAATAGAATACGTGAATTCATGATGTCCCAGATCTGCTGTATAATCCGGGTCCACCGCCGATTTTATCAGCGTCAGGCGAATGGTATCTTCTTTTATGTCATGTCCATATTTACAGTCATTTAAGACTGCCATTCCATATCCTGTTTCCCACAGATCCACCCACTTATGCGCCACTACTTCAAATTTGGCACTTTCCCAGGGGGTATTGCGGGTAATCGGTCTTCTCATATTGCCTTCCTGAATATCGAATCTGGCATCCACCGCCCGGATATCCACAGGAAATGCGGTTTTCAAAAGCTTCTGGCGTTCTTCCCAGTCTGCCTCAGTGCGAAAATCGATCCTTTTTTTGTTCCGGTACAGGCACATAGTCTGTCTGATCCTGGATTTATGATAAGCCCAGGTGAAAGTGACATAAATTCCAGCCGGCTGCTCTTCTGCTTTAATTTTGATACAATTGGTGATTTCTTCTCGTTTTAAATCAATAGTAGGCTCCAGTTCCCATGCATCAAAACATCTTGGCTTGTCTTCAAAGACCTGGAGTACATTGCTGCATTTTCCCGATGGGAGTACCTCTCTTGCTGCTTCCTTGTCGTATATTCTGGTAAGCTGCCCCTGTCTGTTCCAGGAGACTATATAATACGGGGTATCTGCTTCAAAGATCTCTATTTCCTGTCTGGAACCGGCTGTACCCTCTTTTTTATAAATGGATACAAATGAAAATGGCTCTATATCCGATAAATATACTTCACTTCTCCCATTCTCCCATCTGGAATCCAGCTTTTTCCCATTTTCATCAATAAAGAAATCCGTCTTTTCCGTATCAGGTATCAGGACATAGGTATTCCGCTTCCAGTTTGCATTATTAAATACCGTATACACACCTTCCCCCGGCTGATATAAGGCTTTGCTGAGATTTTCATTCACCTGCTTCAACAGCCCTTTGGCACGTTCATATTCGGTATGACTGTCTTCATATACTTCCTTAATAGAAGAACCCGGAAGAATATCATGAAATTGGTGACACAGAACAATTTTCCATGCCTTTAAGATTGTTTCTGACGGATAAGGTAAGCCGGTAAGCTGTAGTGCCAGCACACTCAGCAGTTCGGTATCTCTTAACCAATATTCCATTCTGCGGTTCATTTTCTTATTATATGCCTGGGAAGTATAAGTTCCCCGGTGAAATTCCAGATATAACTCTCCATCCCAGACAGGCAGGAACCCATTCATGGGATTTTCCAAAAGGGTCTGATTCAGCCTTTTGAAATAACTGCGGGCAGTTTCTGTTTTGACTTTGGGAATACCCGGTACTTTATTCAACTGGGTCATGGTCATAATCATATCACGATTGGGACCTCCGCCGCCATCACCATATCCATACGCGATTAAAAGTTCCCGGTTCAGATCTTTATTGCTGTAATTATCCCAGACACCCTTGACAGCATATGGTCTGGTATCACCATTATATGTATAATATGAATCTCCCTGGTCTGTAGTGGTAATGAAATGTGTGGTAACCTCTGTCCCGTCTATCCCTCTCCATAAAAAGGTATCATAGGGCAGTTTATTGGTGTCATTCCAGCTGATTTTCGTAGTCATAAATGTGTTCACGCCGGACTTTTTCAGTATCTGGGGCAGCGCCCAGGAATATCCGAACACATCGGGGAGCCACAGAAAATCATTCTCATAGCCGAATTCCTGCATAAAGAAATTCTTTCCCACCAGGATCTGGCGGATGATGGATTCTCCGGAAGCAAGATTACAGTCGCATTCCACCCACATGGAGCCTGAGGGTTCCCACTTCCCCTGTGCAGCCCTTTTTTTGATCTGTTCATAGATGTCCGGATAATCTTCTTTGATAAATTCGTAAAGCTGTGCCTGAGACTGCAAAAAAGTATACTGGTCATATTCTTCCATTAAACGGTTCACACTGGAAAAAGAACGTGCCGCCTTTTCTCTGGTATGGCACAGCCTCCAAAGCCATGCTACGTCAATATGGGTGTGCCCAAGTAAAGTCACTTCTACTTCCGGTTTTCCCCTTCCATCCATCTGTCCGTTTAAATAAACATATGCTTTTTTTATACTCTCATAGAATTCGCCGCTGCCGGGTTCGGTATAGTCCACATACCCAAAAGCTTTCACCAGTGTATTTAAAATCCATTCTCTATACTCATGGCTGTCATCCAGCAGCTCGTAAGCCTCCAGGGCAGTCCTTGCCAGAAAGTAAAAATCGTCTGTCGTATGATCCAGTATACCAAACTGCGCACGCTTTATTTCCATTGCCATTTCCCGGGGTCTTCCGCCGCCGTTTAACCCAGACCAGACACGGAAATTCAATTCCAGGCTGCATCCGTTTTTCCCTGGCCTTAAGAAGACTTCCCTGTGGTTTCCATCCACGCCCTGGTAAGGTTCCCCATTTAAATACAGTAAGCTTTCAAAATGGTTGTTATTTCCGGTTCCCACCCGTGCCCCAAAGTCAAAGAGCCCGACTACTTCTTCCGCTTTCATGGCTTCTGGTATGGTGATGCGGGTACACAGCCAGTTATAGCGGTCCCATCCTTTCCAACGAAATCCCGGGCTTACCACGCGGGGTTCTCCCATGGGGGTACGGTTTCCTGTCTTCCCGTCATCCTCATACCAGAGAAACTCCGGTATTTCCTGTAAGCTGTGGTAACGCAGCTCTTCCAATTCTTCCAATAAATTCTTTATTCTGTCTTTGTTATGAAAATCAAATGGCATATTATCCTCCAGGATGTTACAGAATTTTAAACACGCTCCAGTGTATAGACATCAACCCTTCACTGCTCCAATCATGGCACCTTTTGCGAAATATTTCTGTGCAAAGGGATAGATGCATAATATCGGCAGGGTGGTAACTACTACCGCTGCCATCTTCAGTGAATCCGATGTGACGGTATTGGCATTTTGCGCCAGCGCCTGGGATACGGATGTAATTTCCTTCTGCGCTGCCATTGCTCTTGCCAGCATCTGCTGCAGTACAGTCTGTACCGGCCACATTGCACTGGACTTCATATAGAATGCTCCGGCAAACCAGTCATTCCAGTGATTTACGGCTGTGTATAATCCTACAACGGCAATTACGGGTTTACTTAAGGGAAGCATAATCCTTCCATAGATCCCGAAAAATCCACATCCATCCAGTTTTGCTGACTCTTCCAGACTTTCCGGAACAGATTCAAAAAAGGTACGCATCATAAGCAGATAGGTAACACTTACCAGTCCGGGTACTACATACACCCAGAAGGAATCCAGAAGATGAAGGTTGTTGTATTGGATATAAGTCGGGATCATACCGCCTCCGAAGAGCATGGTAAATGTGATCAGCATGGTGATGACCTTGTTTCCCGGCAGCTTCTTTTCCCGGAGGGAATAGGCTGCCAGAGATGTTACCGCCAGGCTGGCGGCTGTTCCGATAAACGTTCTTGCAATGGTTATTACATATGCTTTCATGATACTTCCATCTGCAAATACTTCCTTGTAGTTGTCCAGGGTAAATAATCTGGGCCAGAAATATACACCGCCTTTGGCTGCATCGGTTCCGTCATTTAATGATAGTGCCACTACGTTAAGGCATGGAAGCACGATTAACAGACATATGATGATGATGATCAGATAAATAATTACCTGTATAAACCGATCCATTGGATTTTTCTTAATTTTCTTTGCCACCTTGATAGTTTGTTTATTTTCTCTGCCCATGCAAGCATCCGGTCCTTTCTATTGCTTCCTCATTTAGCTGTAAAAATTGATTGCTGTCTTATCTTCCTCATACATCTTTTTCAGATAATCCTTAAACTTGTCATTACCTGCTGATTTTAACTGCGCACGGAAAGATTCTACGATGGATTTTACTTCAGCGTCATCCTTTGCAAAGAATGCCTGGGTTAATACTTCTTTATAGTTTAACAGATCCATCTGTGCTTTAACGTCTTCCATTCCTTCTGCTGACAGATACGCCGTTGCATCAAGTCCTTCGATCAATTTTTTCACTCTGGGGTATTCTTTTGCCACCTCAACGGAACGCTCAAAAGTAGTACTGGATGAGGCACCTGGACGGCTTTCACCAAAGTTGTCCAGAGGATTTAAATTGGTTAATATAAAATTGAAAAATTCCAGTCCGCTTCCGCCCATTCCGGCTCCAACCTGATTTACCAGCCAGTCTGTATCTCCTTCATTTAACTTCTGGGTCACTTCATCGGTCAGCTGTGGCTTTCCATCCACCATATTGTAGGAAACGCCTTCTACCCCGTACTGGCAAAGGAGTGTTCCTTCTTTTGTAGACAGGTAATCGAAGAATTTAAAGATCTCTTCCGGATTTTCGGCATCTGCAGATATCGCCCAGGCACCATTTGCTGTTTTTCCATGAGTTACTTTCTTGTTGTCGCCCTGGATGTCATTTAACGGTCCAAGGGGTACCCATTCATCTGATCCGTAAATAATTTCCTGATAGTTATGAACATCACCGATAATCGCTGAATTATGTGTCTTGGATACTTCCTCTGCGCGGGTACTGTCCATAGTAAAGAACTCCGGATTCATCAGCCCTTCATTTAATAATTTTCTGACATAATTGATTTTATCGTATACATGGTCTGTTTCTGCTTCATGCATGACATTTCCATTTTCATCAATGTTATAGCCGTCGCTTACGCCCCAGTCCAGGCCTGCAATATCAAATTCCAATGCATCTACAGAGCCTCCCCAGAATTTAGGTCCAAGCGGCCATACATCATTGCCGTTATCATCTTTGAATCCGCCCTGTTTAATTTTTACAAGCAGGTCATAAAATTGTTCCGGGGTACGTATTTCCCTTGGATCAATTTTTAGTTCATCTGCAATCTTTTTCTGGATATAAGGTCCGCCCAGATATTCATTTTCCGGAATGTATTCCAGGGAACGGTCTATTTCATCGATTCCAAGGTGCAGCAAATACACGGCCCCCTTAAAGTCATCACGGAATACAATGTTTTTCTGGGAATCATGAGGAAGATAATCGTCTTCATAATATTTGGAATATACCCTGGAGTTTTTCATATACCCGGATACATCCGCAAACATGCCTTCTTTTGCCGCTTTCAAAAGCAACGGAAACTCCGGTCTGGTGGAGTCATTTAGATAAGTGACAATCACGTCCGGAATGGTTCCTGCCGCCAGCTGGGAAGCCAGGACTTTCGCATCGCTGTCACCTGGTGTATACTGAATATTTAATTTAATACCAGTTCTTTTCGTCAATTCCTGCATAACCGGAGTACTGTTTATGTCCTCAGGTAATGTATAGCCAATGTCATCCACATATACCTGCACATTAATAGTCCGGTCTGCAATCCAGGTATCCGGCTTGTCAGCGGCTGCTTCTGCTCCTGTATCCGCCGATTTGGTATCCGTATTCTTTCCTGTTTCCTTTGCACAGCCTGCCAGCAGCCCTGCTGCCATGGTTCCTGCCATCATTACCGCCAGTATTTTTGTTGCCAGTTTCCTTTTCATATCAACAATTCCTCCTTCTTAACTCTCTCTATTTCATAGCTCACTTTATATCTCTCTATCATATTTCTGTCACCATAGTCCCACTTCCGTGGTCTTTTTACATATCCGGTTACAGATAATGACCATTACCAGTCCTACGATCCCCTGGATCAGACCAATTGCCGTGGCATACCCAAACTGACCTCCCTGCAATCCCACACGAACTACATAGGTATCCAGAGTATCTGCCAAAGCCATATTGCCAGGCGTTCTCAACAAATAAATCTGTTCAAATCCGGAGGAAAGCAAGCCCCCGATTCCCATAATAAACAACAGTCCAATGGTTCCCCGGATACTTGGCAGCGTAATGTGCCACATTTTCTTAAGCTTAGAGCACCCATCCATCTCCGCCGCCTCATACAGGGCAAGATCCACACTGCTGATTGCCGCCAGATAAATAATGGAATCCCATCCGATATTTCTCCATAAATCCATGGAAAATAAGATCTTGAAGAAATATTTAGCCTCCATCAGGAAGAAGGTGCTTCCATCACCGCCCATCTGTGTGATAATCTGATTTAATACTCCGGTATTGGGAGCCAGAATTCTCTGCAGCATGGTTACGATAATAACCGATGATAAGAAATGCGGCAGATAGGTGATTGTCTGGGTAATCTTTTTAAATCTTAAATTACGGATTTCATTGAGCAGAAGTGCAAGTATTATTGCAAATGGAAACTCCAGAATGCATTTAATCGCACCAACGCTTAAGGTATTGCGAATCAGCCTGAAACAGTCATAGCTCTTGAAAAAGGATTCAAAGTAGCGGAACCCAACCCAGGGACTTCCCCAGATCCCTTTTCGAAACGAATAATCTTTAAAAGCCAGAACACTTCCTGCCATTGGAACGTAACAGATTAATATGTAATATATAATACACGGCAGCAGCATCAGATACAGGGGCCAGTATTTGAGCAGCCGCTTTCCAAGCGGTGCCTTGACCGGCTTTTGCCTGACAGGCTTTCTTGCAGCAGCAGTTTGCATTTGTTCCTCCTCCTTTTATTTGATGAGTTTATTATAAATTTTTTTCCATATTTTCAACAATGGACAAAACCTTTTTATTTAGTGTACATTTCTACACACAGAGGATAATGATCCGACAAATATACACCTTCACTACAATCCATCCACTTTTCGATGCCACAGCTGCACAGTTTGTCTTCAGCATAGATATAATCAATTTTCTCTGGTTCTGACAGGTTCCCGTAATCATGGAAGGTTCCTCCTGCCAGTTCTGTCATATCACGGAATCTTGGATATTCTTTCATAATCTGCATCTCCTCAGAATCCGGAAAAGCATTAAAATCCCCTGCCAGAATCACCGGTATATCATGGAATCCTTTTTCCGCCTTTAACTTTTGAAAAATCTGGCTCAGTCCCAGAAGCCGTGCCTTGGTTCCTTCATGATCCAGATGAATATTGATAATCCGGAAAAGCTCTTTAGTCTGGAGATTCTGAAGTACTGCTTCCGTACAAGCCCGGGGACAGATGCTCTGCTGGGGATAGCGGCTGCCGGGCTGTGACGGCGTCTCGGAAAGCCAGAAAGTTTCCATAGAGATCAGATTATACTTCCCTTTCTGATATGCGATAGAAGTCTGCTCATCTTCCAAAGAGCTGCTTCTCCCGCACCCGATGATATAATAATCCGTCAGATTTTCCTTTAGCCACACCGCAACGTGGGGTAATACCTCCTGAAAGCAGATAACATGAGGCTGTTCCTGGATTATTTTCTTTATAATCAACGGTTTTCGGTTGGAAAAACAATTTATGCCATCCTGATTGTAATCACATCGGATATTAAAAGTAGCCAGTTTTATCATCCTTCATCCCTCACCCTCTCCGGTTTATGCTGCGGTGGATTTTTTACCACGCTTCCATCTTCCTGGCACACGTAGGTTTCAAATCCGGTAAGATCATCTTCCTGCAGCACAAATATTCTTGCCCCTCTTTTCAGGCCCTCTTTCCCATAGCCTCCGTATCCGCTTGCCCTTCCGTATCCCAGAACGATTCCGTACATTTTACCCCAGAAATCATTTGCATGGTCATGGCCTGCGAATAGTCCTCTGGTATGCCCTTCTTCCAGCATTGCCGTGAAAAATCCAGAATTGATCCGGGGACAGCCGATACCTTCATTTTTCTCACCATAGCAGACTTCCATATCCCATAATTCATGGTACTCAGGAATCGCCATGTGTAAAAATGTAAGTGCGGAAAAATCTTCGCCAGGATTCTGCTTTTCATATTCCCGCATCATTTCCTGGTACCAGTTAATCTGTTTTTTCCCCAGATAAGCGTAATCTCCTACCTGGGGCATTGGGTTATAATCTCCGGAATCCAAACCACAGACCAGCCAGCGCAGCCTTTCTTCTCTGCTGCAGACCTCAATCATATGATTACCGGTTCCCTCCAAACCGGTTCCCCCATCAAATGCCAGGCATCCCGGTAGTTTTCTCACTTCTTCAAATAATTCTTCGTGGCTGCTGTTAAATTCCACATCGTGATTCCCAAATACAAAAGTCCATGGAATCCCGGATTCGATAAAAGGTGCCAATGCCTTTGGAAGAAACTTAAGATTCTGTTCCCCGTATACCGTATCCCCGGTGGTAATTAACAGGTCCGGACGTTCCCGGGCAATCAGCCTGCCCATCATTGCCGTCGTTCTTGCATCATCGGCATCGTCATTGGTGTAATGGATATCCGTAAACTGCATTACTTTAAAAGTCCCGTCATTTTTGAAATATAATCTGTTATTCATATCCACTGTCCTTTCTTTTTTCACATATACTTACGTGAAGTATATAAAGCAAACTAAATTCCTATATAGCTTATCCGTATTATGGATATTCTGCAATAGACAGAAATTTATAAATCAGTGGATATTTCTACAACGAAAAAACAGATGCCCGGAAGCATCTGTTTTTTCAGTTCTTATTTATTATTTATATGATCAGTCAATATAGCTTGCTGCGCTGTATGCCTGTCTATAGCTGATATCGGAAATGATGATTCCCGTTTCCGGTGTGCTGGCATGAATTACCTGATTGTTGCCGATGTACAAGGCTACGTGGCCGATAGATCCGCTGTCATCTAAATAGAACAGTAAATCTCCGGGCTGAACGCTTCCTACGTCAACACTTCTTCCTCCATAAGCCTGGTCTGCAGCCACACGCGGGATACTGATACCGAAGTTTGCCATTATGGACTGTGTAAATCCGGAACAGTCTGCTCCGTTTGTCAGACTGGTGCCTCCCCATACGTAAGGATTACCTTCAAATTGAAGCGCAAAACTTACAATACTCTGTCTGGTACCGGAAGTGGAGGAACCCTGTCCGCTGCCGCCGGATGGATCCTGGTTTCCGGGAGCTTCCGTCTGAGGCGGCTCTGTAGCAGGTGTTTCTGTAGCAGGAGCCTCTGTTTCAGGAGCATTAGTTTCCGTTTCTGGTACTTCTGTAGCAGGAGCCTCTGTCTCAGGGGCATTGGTCTCTGGCACATTGGTTTCCGGTGCATTGGTCTCTGGCGTTTCTGTCCAGGTTGTTTCTGTTTGCGGAGCTTCTGTCTCCGGTGCCTCTGTCCAGGGGGCTTCGGTTTCCGGTGCATTGGTCTCCGGGGCATTGACTGCCGGAGTCTCTGTTTCCGGTACATTGGTTTCCGGGGCGCCTGTCTCCGGTGTTTCTGTCTGCTGTGCATCTGTAGATGCATTGTTCTGTCCCATAGATGAACCCTGCGTATTGGATGCCGCTTCATCTGCCTTACGCGCTTCTTCTAAAGCTGCCTGATAAGCTGCTTCTTCAGCTGCAAGCCGCTGTCTTTCTTCTTCCAGGGATTCTGCTACTTTAAAATGCATGCTGCAATCCACATATTCTTTCGACACGTAGCCTTCCATATCTGAATCTACTCTTACTTTTACCCAGTCTCCCTGGTCATCCAGTACACGGAGTTTCTCCGAGTCACCCACCATGCCTACAATATCCTGATCCGTTCCGGCTCCTGACCTTACCATTAAAGTAGTGGTCTTAACGGTAGCGACTTTTTTCCCCACCTGTTCAGCCAGTGCCTCTGCTTCTGCACCTGTGACAAAATATTCTTTTTTAACATAACCTTCTACAGAACCGGAACGGATATGGTACCATCCGTCTTCTTCGCCCAGTATCTCGGCTGCCGAATTATCATAGAGCTTTCCAAGTACTTCTCCATCGTCCGTGTTTGGTTTATTTCGTATATTAACATAAGCATCATCATTAATCTGTGCAATCGCCAAATTGTCATACGGATTCGAAACCTGTGCCTGCGCTTCACTGCTTCCGTCCGTCCCATCCTGTTTGTCAGCAGATCCCTGCTGCGAATCCTGGCTCCCGCTTATACTCGCCTGTAAACCAGCCAGCGGAACCTGAATAGTCTGTGCTTTTGAAACCAGACCCAGGCTTGAAAACGTAATAGATCCTGCCATCAGACATGCTGCAATCATCATCATTCTTTTCTTCATGAAATTTCTACCTCCATATTGCTATATTTAATTGTTACATAATTGTTAAATTTATTACATTTTCATTATATCATAATTACATTTTTTGTCAACCTCAAGATAATATATTGTTTTACACCACTCTAAATCCCCAGTATTCAAAAGGGTTTTAGCCATTTATTTTATTTTTTCTTTATTCTTTATTCATATTTTTTATTAATATTATCGAAATATTTCGTAACAACTCTGGGTTCAGTTAAGGAGTTGCTTTGTACTGCGGGTAATGATCAATAAGAGAAGCGCCCCTTACTTTTTCAAAAAAGATCTTGAATTTTTTGCTGCAGTACTAATAGTTATAAAAAAACCGGATCAATATACGCTAACCCTATCCTCGGATGGGGTTTACATATACTGATCCGGCTTTTTATAAGCTACTGTTACATCAGATAAATCATTCTTCTGCTTTGTCAGTCATCATCATTCTTTTTTAAATCACCTGTTTCATTTAAACTGTAAGGAGTTGCCTGATATACATAATAATTCAGCCAGTTTGTATACATGTTATTCGCATGGGACCTCCACATGAGAACCGGCTTATTCTCCGGGTCATTCCCCTGATAATAATTCATGGGCATGTCGATATCCAATCCCTTGCCTACATCTCTTTTATACTCTCCGTCCAGTGTTACCCGGTCATATTCCGGATGGCCCATGACAAAGATCTGTTTGCCGTCCCTGTTCATAGCCAGAAAAACCCCGGCTTCTTCAGAATCAGCCAGAATCATTAGATCGTCACATGCCTCGATAGATACCTTCGGTACCTCCGTATGCCTGGAATGAGGCGCCAGGAACATATCGTCAAATCCTCTTACCAGAGGAATCTTTCGATTTAATACACTGTGCCAGTACAATCCGAACATTTTCCTGTCCAGAGGCTTTTTCTGAAGTCCATAGTGGTAATACAAGGCAGCCTGCGCTCCCCAGCACAAATGAATTGTGGAAGTTACATTTGTTTTCGTCCATTCCATTATGTGGGTCAGTTCTTCCCAGTAATCCACGTCTTCAAACTCCATTTGTTCTACCGGTGCACCGGTAATAATCATACCGTCAAAGCTTCGTTTTTTCACATCATCAAAGGTTATGTAAAACTGATTCAGATGGCTTGTTGCAGTGTTCTTCGATTCATGAGAAGTTACCATCAGAAAGGTTATATTCACCTGCAGCGGCGTGTTCGATAAGGAACGCAAAAGCTGCAGCTCTGTTTCTTCCTTCAATGGCATGAGGTTCAATATCGCAATTTCAATTGGACGGATATCCTGGTGCATTGCACGGTTCTCATCCATAACAAATATATTCTCCTGCTCAAGGATCTCTTTTGCTGGTAAATCACCCTGTACTTTAATTGGCATAATCTTCACCTTTTCTTATTTTGTCGTTGCCACTAGTATAACACATTCTTTTCTTCCAGTAAAAGTCCAATTTTATGGCACACTTGTGCGTGTGCCACAGACATTACATGAGGGGTGCGAATAATCGCAGTACTTTTCCAATGAGTTTAATCACCGGATTGAGTTTTTTATAATCTTCCTGAGTTATTCTCCGGCACTTTTTCAGCGTCTCCTGGAAATCCGCTTCAATATTAGCAATCTCCGCATTTTTATATAAAAGTGCTGCACACTCAAAATGCAGATACATGCTTCTGAAATCCAGGTTAATTGTCCCCACCACCGCCTTTTCGTCATCGGATGTAAAGACCTTTGCATGTACAAATCCCGGGGTATATTCATAAATCTGCACTCCGGCATCCAGTAATTCATTATAATAGGTTTTCGCTAAAACAAAAGCATACCACTTATCCGGAATATGAGGCATCATAATAATAACTTCCACACCTCTTTTCGCTGCATATGTCAATGCAACTTTCAATTCCTGATCCAGGATCAGATACGGCGTCATGATATGTACATATTTTTTCGCCGTAAACAGGATATCCATGTACACCAATTCCCCAACCTGCTCTTTATCTACGGGACTGTCTCCATAAGGGATTACAAATCCATCCCCGGGTGCAGGAATCTTAAGCTGGGGCACGTCCACATATTTTCTGTAGTCTTCTTCACTGTGGCGCTTATCCACATTCCACATCTTCAAAAACAGCAGCGTAAAGCTTTTTACTGCCTCACCCTGAATCATGATAGAAGTATCTTTCCAATGTCCGAAGCGTTCTTTTTGATTGATATATTCATCTGCCAGATTGATTCCCCCGGTAAATGCAAGATATCCGTCAATCACCAGTATCTTTCGATGGTCACGATTATTCTGGATGGTAGATAGCGCCGGTTTAATCGGTGAAAACATCCTGCACTGGATTCCCAGCTCCTGCATTCTCCTGGGATAATTATAAGGCAGTAAAACAAGGGAACACATCCCGTCATACATAAAACGAACTTCCACGCCTTCTTTCACCTTGCGCTCCAGAATCTCTAAAATTGTATCCCACATGACACCGCGTTCCACAATAAAATATTCCATAAATATAAAATGCTGTGCCCGCTCTAACTGTACAATCATCTCTGCAAACTTATCTTCTCCCAGCGGGAAATATTTGGCAGAGGTATTCTGGTAAACCGGTAGATTCTCTACACGATATAAATAATCGGACAGATGTCCCATTCCCTCATCCTCCAGGCGCAGATTATTCAAAACCTCTGCATTTTGGGGAGTCAGCTCTTTTGTTTCTATATTTAATCTTTTCAGCCTGGAGTTTACCCATTTTGTATCAATCTGTAATTCAATAAATAAATAAAACAGAGCCCCAAATACGGGTATAACCAGAATTGGAATAATCCAGGCAATCATAAATGCAGGATTTTCCCTCTTATTAATAATATAAATAACAAGTACCAATGCCAGTGCCACTACGGCTCCATAGGCATAAAACATGTAGTCTCTCAGCAATTCAAATCCCAGAAACAGAATTCCAATCTGAATCAGCAGCAGGAAGATCAGAATTGCACTGCGACTGAATACAACACTAAAAAAACCTTTTTTTCCTTTTTCCATCTAATTCCCCTTCTCTAAATATACAACAAATGCCGCATAATCTCATATTATATCACACTTTTCCTATTTTCATAGGTCTAAATTCGAATTGTATGCTCCCATTAGGTAAAAATATGATATACTGATACAGGTTTTACCACATACATTTTAGGAGGAATACGAATGAAATTACAGCAGCTTTTAAGTTATACCAGAAAAGCCGTTGATGAATACCAGATGATTGAGGAAGGGGACAAAATAGCCGTAGGCATTTCCGGCGGCAAAGACAGCCTGACTATGTTATATGCCCTTCATGGCCTGAGACGGTTTTATCCAAAACATTTTGAACTGGAGGCTATTACGGTCAGCCTGGGCTATCCCGATTTTAATCTGGAACCAATCAAAGAACTGTGTAAAGAACTGGACGTTCCTTATACCGTAATCGATACGGAAATCGCCAGAATTATTTTTGACGAAAGAAAAGAGAGCAATCCCTGCTCCCTGTGTGCCAAAATGAGAAAAGGCGCATTTAATGAAACTGCAAAAAAAATGGGATGCAGCAAAGTAGCCTACGCCCATCACAAAGATGATATTGTAGAAACGATGCTGCTGTCCCTGATTTTTGAAGGGCGCTTCCACTCTTTTTCCCCAAAAACATATTTAGACCGTATGGATATGACGGTTATCCGTCCTCTGATGTACGTATTGGAGGCAGATGTCATCGGCTTTAAAAATAAATACCATCTTCCGGTTGCAAAGAGCCCGTGCCCCATCGACGGCTATACCAAAAGGGAGTATGCAAAAAATCTGATCCGTCAGCTTAACGGGGAAAATCCCGGAGTAAAGGAAAGAATGTTTACCGCCGTATTAAATGGAAATATTCCAGGGTGGCCCGAAAGAATTCCACATACAAGATAACTCTTGATTTTGGCAGATAGTATTCGGATTTTATTCCCGCTCTTTAATGAATACATGCACCATATCACCGGGCTGTTTTTGTATTTTCTCCCGGATGTCTTTGCGAAGTCCTATGATATGACAGGGAGTCTTCATCCGAACCAGGCTTCCTGCATAGGGTTCTCCGTCAAATAAGGCATGAACCTTTACTCTGCCTTTCCCAAAGACCTCCTTTACATCAAAGGGAATTTCTACATAAGCACCGTCTATATCCGGAACTTTTTTAATCTCTGCATCAAACTCATAACTATTTGTATTCATTTACTTTACCTTTCTTTGTTCCGGGATTATTCATGCAGTTCCAGCGGCAAACCGTCCGGATCATGAAAGAACGTCATTTTTTTACCGGTATAATCATCCAGCCGAAGGGGCTCCGTTATGATTCCCTTTTCTTTTAGCCATGCGACTGTCTCTTCTATGTTATCTGTCTGAAAAGCCAGGTGGCGAAGTCCGCAGGCTTCCGGATAACTGGGGCGTTTGGGGCTGCCGGGAATTGCGAAGATCTCCAGTTCACAGGTTCCCAGCCTTAAATCCAGCTTATAATCATTTCTCTTTTCCCGGTAATTTTCACGTATGATTTCAAATCCCAGCTTCTCTACATAAAATTCTTTGGATCTTTCATAATCCGAGACAATAATTGCCACATGGTGTATTGTATTTAACTGCATCTGCCCCCTCCTACTTCAAGCTGTCAATGGCTTCTGCCAGTTGTTTAAAAGCCTTTTTCAGGGTTTCTCTCTGACAGGCAATATTAATTCTCTGGAATCCGCTTCCGCACTCTCCAAACATGGAACCATCGTTGAGCCACAGATGCGCTTTTTCTACCAGCAATTGATTCAATTCTTCTGCTGAAAGCCCCAACTCTCTGAAATCAACCCATAATAAATAAGTTCCCTGAGGTTCGATGAGATGAATCTGGGGCAGGTTTTCTTTCAAAAATGTTCTTACAAATTCCAGATTGCCCGTGAGATATTCTTTTAATTCTTCCAGCCATTCTCCGCCATAGGCATATGCCGCCTGACACGCTGCAAGACCGCAGGTATTCAAGTCACTGTATCCGGTTTTGGCAATCTCTTTTTGAAACTGTTCCCGGATAGTCGGATTTGGAATCCAGATATTGGATGCCTGCAGGCCTGCCAGGTTAAAAGTCTTGCTGGGAGCGGTGCACACAATGGAATTGTCCGCATATACCTGTCCCAATGAGGCATAAACCAGATGTTGATAACCCGGATAGGTGAAATCGCAATGGATTTCATCAGAAACTACCAGCACTTTATGTTTCAGGCAGATATCCCCAACTCTTTGCAGTTCCTCTCTGGTCCAGACCCGTCCTACCGGATTATGAGGGCTGCACAGCAGGAAGACCTTTACCTCTTCTTCCACTATTTTTTTCTCAAAGTCTGCATAGTCCATACGGTAAACACCATCTTCACATACCAATTGGTTTACCACCAGCTTGCGTTCATTGGCTTTAATTACATTTGCAAACGGATGGTATACCGGCTGCTGGATCAGAATACTTTCTCCTTCTTTGGAAAATGCACGAATCGCAGCTGCCAGGGCAAACACCACACCCGGAGATTTAACAACCCAGGATGCATCCGTTTTCCATCCAAAATGATCTAAAAACCATTTTCCGAGAACCTGAAAATACTCCGGTTTTGCATCGGTGTATCCAAAAACTCCGTGTTCCGCACACCGCAGCAAGGTTTTTTTCACCTGCTCCGGCACACAGAAATCCATATCCGCCACCCACAGGGGGATCAGTCCTTCCGGTCTTCCGAACTCCGCTGCAAAATCATATTTCAGGCAATTAGTGCCTTTTCTGTCTACAAGTTTATCAAATTGACTGTTTATCATGGTTCTTCTCCTATCTTTCTATTTTTCATCTTTTTGTTGTTTTCATACAAAAAAGTTTAAATTTAATCGGATGTCTGCATTAACCCCATCACAATTTTCGTAACCTTTTCCATATCATTTACAGTAGTATATTCACTGCTGGAATGTGCCTGCTGCATGGCTGATGCCAGGACCATTCCCCGGATTCCGTTGGCACATAAATGATTTTGGTCGCTGCCTCCAAAAGTTCTTTCCAATACCGGCTCTATTTTTAACGTATGACAGACGTTTTCATATCGTCTGACAACGGCTGCATCTTCAGGTGTCACATATGCCTGAAATAATATTTCTTCCTGATACTCCACGACTCCGCCCAGTTTGCCAGCCTCTTCTTCAAAAATATTACGAATGTCTACTAACTGGTTTAATACCGCTTCATGAGAGAAACTGCGCACCTCTCCTTTTACTTTGCACACAGGCGGCACGATATTGGTAGCAAATTCACTTTGAATGCTTCCGATATTTACCGTCATCTCCGTTCCTACATGTCCCATGGGAATTCGGGAAATCGCTTTGGATGCGATTAAAATGGCATGCACTCCATCTTCCGGCGCAAATCCGGCATGAGCTGCTTTCCCCTGCACCACTGCTTCAAATGTCGCCAGGGAAGGGGCCGCAACTGCTGCGGTTCCGATTTGCCCGGTTTTATCCAGTACATAGGATTCTTTTGCTCTGATTCTGGAAAAATCGAACACCTGACTTCCCCGCAGATGCTGCTCTTCCGCTATAGAGATCAGAAACTCCACATCCCGGTGGGGTATGTTTTGTTCCGTAATGCTGCGGACGGCTTCGATTACCTCCGCTATAGCAGCCAAGTCATCGGCGCCAAGAACCGTTGTCCCGCCGCTTGTTATTTTTCCATCTTCTTGTACGATCGCTTTTTTGCCTTTTGCCGGTTCCACGGTATCCATATGCATGGAAAATAAAATAGGCGCGCCTTCACATGTCCCTTTCCAGTAACCATACAGATTTCCGCTATTTCCGCCATAACAGCTTCCCGCCTTATCTTCTTCCAGAATAATCTGATTCTCAGCAAAAACTCCAATCAGATAATCCGCCATCTCCCGCTCCCCAAAGGAAGGGGAATCGATTGATACTAAGCGGCAGAACTCCTGAATCATCCGCTCTCTGTCCATTTTTACCTCCTGCTTCACACTTTATGGACTATTAGTATATCACGAAATGCAGTATAAATCATCTGTCATCCTTTCAAATTTTCAATTTTTCAGTTAAAATAAAAATTTCCCATTTTCTACTATTTTTCATAAATAGCAGAGGACATTTTAAGTCATTATTTAAAATAATCTCCGGCAGCTGTTCTGTGTTCGTTAAATTTTATACAATGATTGTATTAAATTTTCGTCAATGTATTTATATTTATACAATTTTTTATCGTTCTTTCTATATAAATCTATTTATCCAAAATTTGTCAAACAGACGAAAAGGTGATAGAATACGTTAAATAAATCACAAGGCGAGGAGTGGTAAAGATGGCAGTAATGGCAGGAATGATCGTAACACTTGGATTGTTAGTAAATGGATCTGCTATGGTTGGCTTTCAGTTAATATCTTTAAAAAGAAAAGCAGTGCGGGTTCAATAATAAGCGGAAAAAAAGCGGGGCCAACAGCATACCCGCTTTTTTAATGCCTGAATATAAGCTTCTATTTGAACCACTTTTTGATTTTAAAATACCAGATTTCAATTCCGGTTACGAGAATGCTTACCAGAATGATAATTCCATATCCGTATTTCGTATTAAGTTCCGGCATGTTGGCAAAATTCATGCCATACCATCCTGCAATCAGAGTTAACGGCATGAAAATTGTTGTAACTACAGTTAAAAACTGCATTACTTTATTCTGGTGGATATCGATCTGGGACTGGTACATTTCCCGAAGCTGCATGGAATATTCCCTGAGCATATGGGTAGTATCATAAAATCTTTCCACCCGCTTTGTATAAAAAGTGAAGAGTCTGCAGTCTTCCCGGTTAAATAAACGGTTCTGGTTTTCACTAAGGGTATCACTTAAGTCCATTAACTGCTGATAATAAGCGTTTAGCTTTAACAGTTCCCTTCTGCATTTAAGCAGCTTTTTATTGAAATCCCTGGTGTCTGAATTGGAAAGACCCTCTTCCATATCTTCCAGCTTTTCTTCATACTGCTGCAAGAAAATCACATCATCCCTGGTCAGATATTCCATAAATTCAAAAAATACATGTGCCACGTATGTCTTGGGAAGAACCTGTATCTGACAGATTTCCTCCAGCATCTTTTCTACAATGTGATTATCGTCCACAAAGAGCAGCCTTTCCTTATCCATGTAATAGCCAAATCCGGATTCCTTCTCCAAAAGATCCTCTTTGCAGGGAATCACAAAAGTTCCCACAATACAGTTTCTCAGCACATCTGCCTTACAAAATTCAACATTGCCAAGGCTTCTGGTCAGTAAATCCACGTGAAGGGTTTTCTCATAACGTTTCTTATATTCAGATGAAGAAAGACATTCCACAACGACAAGCCCCTCAGCAGGTGTTTCTCCTTTATTCAAAGGGATTAATTTATCTTTCACATAATATCGCATTCCATGAACTCCATTCCATTTTTATATGACAATTCTTCTACTCATATTGTATACGGAATGGGCGGCAATTACAATAGATGATCCACTACACCCTTTTTATCTTTTTGGATGGTGTCTTTGCAAATTCTTCTTCTCTTACCTTTAATCCATGGATCCTTTTATATACCGGCCTGTCTTTATTATATGCATCCAGAATGTTCTGCAGCTCTGCTTCTATATTTTTGATGCGCTTTTTCTTAGCATAATCATAATCAGGGAAAATTTCCGCCTGTATCACACTGTCTTTCTCGCTCACAATGATTTCTTTTACCAGCGCTGCTTTACTGACTTCATTTTCCAGCTCTTCGGGTGAGACATTTTCCCCGTTATTTAAGATAATCAGATTCTTTTTACGTCCTGTGATATATAAGAAATTATCCGCATCGGCATATCCCAGATCACCGGTTTTGAGCCAGCCGTCTTCCAATGTATCTTCCGTTTCTTTTGGCATTTTATAGTATCCCAGCATTACGGAAGGGCTTTTCACCCAAATTTCCTCGTCCACTATTTTCACTTCACATCCCGGCAGAAGTTTGCCTACGGAATTTTTACGGCTGTCCCACTCCAGATTCGTACTGATCACCGGAGAACATTCTGTCATTCCATAACCCTGGAGAATACGGATCCCGTATGCACTAAAACCGTCTATTAAGTCCGGATTCAAATAGGCCCCGCCGCTGCAGATTGTTTTCAGATTTCCTCCAAGAGCAGCTTTTGCCACCATCTTTTTCGGTAAAATCCCAGTTGCATCCACAAGCTTTGCATATAATGATTCAATCACCATTGGCACCAGCAAAATGATTTCCGGTTTAAATAATTTCATATTCTTCTGTACATGCATAATGGAATCATTGATGCAGATAACCATTCCGATATAGATGGCTTTTAAAATATCCATGGTAAAACAATAAGCATGATGAATGGGTAAAAGCGTCATGGATATGGTGCCTGCCGGAATCTTCATATCCAGACACACCGCATTATCCGCCAGATTACGATGGCTCAGCATAACACCTTTGCTCTTTCCGGTTGTTCCGGATGTAAAGAGAATAGCGGTCATTTTATCACAGTCAATATCGGTAAAAAAACTGCCTTCATTTTCTACAATCAGCCTGTTAAAAGACAGGATTTCATCTAAACTTTCGGAAGCCTGCATGGAAATCAGGTACTGTAGTCCGGGACACTTCTCTTTTACTGCCTGTACCAGATCTTTACGAAGTTCATCAAATACCAGGACGCTGATATCTGCGCGGTTTATCAGTTCGCACAATTCCTCTGCGGGAAGCTGTGCATCCAGCGGCACTGCCACACTGCCCGAATTCACCGTTCCAAAATAACTGATAATCCATGGATATGTAGTGGGACCAATAATCGCCACATGCTTTTTAAGCATATTCAGTTTTTCCAGTGACCGGCTGAATGATTCACTGTCTTTTTTTATGTCCCGATAGGTTTTGGTAATGACCTCTTTACGCACCTTATACCGGATTGCAGGGGATTCCCCATACATTTCTGCGGCGTATTCAATAATGTCTTTCATATTTTGAATTTTAGTTTCCATATGCTCCTCCCATTTCAGGTTTGTTCCATAACGGTGTCAAAATCTACTTACGTTACTTATGCTTATGCTTCCTGAAGTTCCTTTATATATTTCACTGCATCGCCAACTGTTTTTACATTTACCACTTCGCGCTCTTCTACTTCAATATCAAAAGTATCTTCGATCTCCCCCACCATACTCATAAAATCATAGGAATTAAATCCAAGATCCTCGATAAAACGGCTCTCTTCTTTAATTTCAGACTGATCAACTTCCACATATTCACAAATCATTTCCTTTAATTGTTCCAGCATCTTTCCCGCCTCCCTTATACATGATCCATTATTTCTCCAACCGTATTCTCCGGATGGGTGGTTCCATAAAATAATATTTTGCAGAGATAGTAATATACATATTCCAGTTTTTCCGGTGTCACTGCTCCGGTCTGATATTCAAAACTAAAATCCAGTCCGTTATCCTGCGCTCTGTGCATAGCTGTAAGGTACAGGGTATGGGCTGCTGCTCCATTGGTATACCAGGCAGTCTTGTATTTAATATCTCCCAGTTTGTCCAATCCCTTACTCTGCATGGTAAGTGGCTGGTATGTCAGGCTCATGGGTTCATAAGTCTGTGCGCCCTGCATTTTATAATATTTTCTTCTCACATCAAAGTAAGAAACAGGGTCATAATTGGCATGTCGGAATAATTGATTCTGCCCGTCACGGATCTTATGAATTCCTTCCAGAAAGGTCTCATCCCGGGAAACAACCGTTCGGAAAGGAAAGCAGTGAATTCTCGTTCCGCCGCTTTTTTTCTCCGAAAGTGTTGCTCTTCTGGCAATCGTTGTGGTTAAGGAAACATCATCCATATCATTCTCTTTTTGTAAAAAGGTGCGAAGTCCCATCATGAGCAGGCATACCATGGAAATCTGGCGTTCCTCACAGAAATCCAAAAGCTGCTTGGAAGGCTCCGCTTCAAGATGAAATACCGTAATATTGGCATCCACATTATCGGTGAGATTTGTAGCAGCACGAAGTTTGGGATTGCCCGTGGATTTACGTTCATTCATCAGTTTCTCCGGTCCATGTATATCGCAGAAAAACGGCTCTGAATTTTTAATCAGGCTTTCAAAAAAAGCCGTATCCCTTTTCTTTGCAGAAGTTCCTGCTTCATAAGCAATATCTTTTTCCAACTGGGTAATGTAAGACGCCATTTCTTTTGGATAATCAATTCCTTCATACTTGTAATGACAGTAAATCTCGATGACATCCTTTAAAAAGACAATCAGCGACTGAGCATCCATAGTCATGTGGTCCACTAGCATATAAACCCCCTGATACCCATCGGGAAGCTGAATCATGACAATCCGGTTCATGGGACTGTCAAACCGTTCAAAGGGAATCCCAGTCCATTCTTTCATTTTATCCTCAGCATGTTTGTGCTGCCATCCGGTAAAATCAAAGTGTTCTATTTCACGTTCCTCTCTGTCCGCAATATATTGATATACATTACCAGCTTTATCCTTTGCAAAGCGGATGCGCATACTCTCACATCTGGCATATGCTTCATATATTGCTTTCTTTAAAACCTCCCAGTCCAGATCCTGTTCGATGGTTAGACTGGTTCCAATATTTAAGACCTGTTTCTTAGGGCAGTGAGCCAGTGTAAAGAAATGCAGGCGCTGCGCCGCAGTTATCGGATATACTTTTTTCCCATATCTTGTTTTCATCATAACTACTCCTCCAAAATGCTGTTCAAGAATTCTTTGACTTTATTTTCGTATTTTTCTGTGCCTTTATAATAACTTTCTGCATGGGCTGCACCTTTCACTATCAGCATCTCTTTTCGTGCTTTGCATGCTTTATACAGTTTATGACACATCCGGGACGGCACAAAAGTATCCGCATCCCCGTGAATAAACAAAATAGGAACGGTGGATTTTGCCACCTCATTTAATGCATTACACTCATTCAGCCCATATCCTGCTTCTCTTTTTGCCATTACATCGGCTATCTGTAAGATTGGGAATGAGGGCAGATGGTATGTATTTTTTAAAACCGAATCAAAGACCTCCCATGCAGAAGTAAATCCACAGTCGGAAATAATCCCTTTTACACAGTCCGGAAGTGAAAGTCCGCTGACCATTAAAGCAGTTGCGCCTCCCATTGAGATACCATGAAGCATGACCTGACAATTCTTTCCACATCTTTTTTCCAAATATTTTATCCATTTTAATGCATCAAATCTGTCTAAGCATCCAAAGCCAATATAGGTTCCTTCACTCTCCCCGTGTGATCTGTGATCTACAATCAACAGACTGTAACCTAAATGCAGATAGAAATATGCCAAAGAATTAAAATCATTGGAACCCCGGCTGGTATAACCGTGTAAACATAAAATGACTTTATCCGGATTAGCACCCGGATAGAAATGTCCTTTCAGTCTCAATCCATCCCTGGCGATGATGGAAACAGCTTCCCGTTCCTGTCTGACTACCCATTCTTTTTTCTTCCGTATTTCCGGCAGATATTGGTTCCAGTCGGTTCCCGCCATCTTGGTGGTTCGTTCTTCTTTTGCATTTCCCCGAATCATGGTACGGCGGAAAAAATATCCTGCAATCCCGGTCTCCACTGCAGCAGCTACTATTCCTGCTCCCAGTATTATTACTGATTTACTCATAGATAAACTCCTTTCAACCCCTCCGGTCAAAAACCCCGTCGCCTGCGGGAATAAATTTCTGAAGCATCAGTGCCTTGTCAAAATCTCCTTCTACTTTTAACTGCCCAAGGGTAAATGCCAAAATGGGATCTGACTTCTTTTTTGCAATTTTCAAAAGTGTCTTTGCAGTGCAGGTAAACAGCACATCTCTGTCGTAATACTCATATGGTTCTATATAAAGCTCCCCGTCTTTCACCTCAGCATAAAATGCACCCTCAGCTTCTCCCTCAATATTAAACTGATATGCCAGGTGTGTAGCTATGTCACTGACATCCGCCTTCATAAACATGCATTTAATCTCTTCAAATAAATCTTCATAGGTCATATTTTCCGCTCCTTCTCTTCCCTGATTCCTTCTTTTTCATCTAAAATATCCAGCACTCCTTTGTCATATTCATTCAGTTTCCTGCTGGTAATATCCAGACATTTTTTCATTGCCTGCATCCGGTATTCTAAATATTCACGGTATTGGGTGATTAGCGTTCTTCTCTGGGACAACGTAACTTCTCCCTGCACCAGAAGTGAAATATATTCTTTTATTTTCGCAATGGGCATATCGATTTCACGGAGGGCAAGAATCATATCCACCCATTCTACATCGCCTTCCGTAAAGACCCTGGTTCCATTTTCCTTTTTCTTAATAAATGGCAGAAGTCCCTCTTTATCATAATAGTGTAACGTATAAACTGATATTCCTAATTTTTCTGAAACTTGTTTTACTGAATATTCCATAACTGCCTCCTTGTTTTATTATGCGCTATAGAGTGCACTCTATGTCAATAGGAAAAGATTATACAGTTTATGCAGTATATGGATAAAAAACTGTATAAATTTCATAGTTCTTTTTTCTTTGTATGTGGGTTCCATGTTGGATTTTGGGGGTTTCTGTCGAATTGCTTTGTATGTAAAGAAAGTGTAAATCTATGATTTGATATCATGAAAAAACACCAAAGAAAAACCTCACTGGGGAATGTTCTCTTTGGTGTTTTATTTATTTTTCTGTATAAATAATCATCTGTTTCCAGAATTCTTAAATTAGTGCGAACTCTTTCAGTCCATTATAAATGCCGTCTTCATACATCCCGTCAGTTCTGTATTTTGCAACTTCAAATACTTCTTCGCTGCTGTTGCCCATGGCAATTCCATAATTTACGTATTGGATCATTTCCAGATCATTTACACTGTCTCCAAATGCGTAACTGTCTTTCTTATCGATATCCAGGTACTGCAGCAGCGTTTCGATACCCGTTGCTTTTGTAAAACCAACAGGCACACATTCCGCATAATTCTCATCATCTGATTCAAAATGTATAATAAAGTCCAGAATGTCTTTTAACTCTTCCCGAAATCCTTTTAATTCAGATTCTTTCCCAAAATGTACTGTTAACTTATTTATTTGGATGGAATCTCTGTTCTCAATCATTGGCAGAAGTAAACAATACTTTCCTGTCATATGTTTAATCTGTTCCAGATACTGGGGCAAATTTAAATTCTCATTGTAATACATGGCTTTACTTCCCTCCAGGATTACCTCCAGTCCGTATTTTACAGATGCGTCCACTACCCGCTGTACATCCCTTTTGCTTAGGGTACGATTTTCTACCTGCTTTCCCTGATACTCAACATATGTTCCACAGGCGCCCACAATTCCCTGAAACCCCAGATCTATCAGTTCCTGCATGATCATCGCTCTTGCCCTGCCAGTACAAAGGACAGGAATATGGCCATTCTCTACCAGCATTGCAATTGCCTGCCTTGTAGATGGCTCTACCCCTGTCCTGTGATCATATATAGTTCCATCAATATCAAAAAATATAATTTTCTTATGATTCATCTTTTTACTCCTCATCTGTTCTTGCCCATGCCTGCAAAGCACATGCACTGTTCACCGGTATTTCAATATTAGGATATCGGGAGATGAGGAAAAAGTCAATATAGAAAACGCATGATAATTTTACCTTTTTTGATTTGAATTTGGAGTAATTGTGCGTAGTACTTTATGAATGATACATAAATCTCTTCATAACGTACTTTACGCGCCTTATTAATGGCTGCAGTTATGTCCGCAGCTGTGATCTGCATGGCTGCCGCAATCGCTGTGGCCTTCCCCATGAGCATGCTCATGATGGCTGCATTTTACATCCGGATTATACTGAAGCTTGTCCTTCAGCAAATCTGCAACAGCCTTATCAGCATCACCGGAAGCTCCGCCAAACAGCTTGATCCCTGCATCCTTAAGGGCATTCTGGGCTCCTCCGCCGATACCGCCGCAGATCAGCACATCAACACCTGCCTCTTTCAAAAATCCTGCCAGTGCACCATGTCCGCTGCCGTTGGTATCCAGTACTTCACTGGAAATAATCTCATTCTCATTGATCTCATATACCTTAAACTGGCTGCTATGTCCAAAATGCTGGAAAATTTGTCCGTTTTCATACGTTACTGCTACTTTCATGTTCGTTTAGTCCTCCTATAAATTGAATTTCTTATAGTTTAACATACTTTTGGATATAATTCCAGTAGGTCGGGACGGGGCAGGGATGGTGACCGGAAGGAGCAGGGGGCCTTCCGTACACACACTTAATCAGCAAAGCGTCCTTTCTAATTAAAACACATCACTTCTTCAACCTTATCACATTCCAAGAAGCCCTGTTCAATACCGTCTTCAAAATTCCATCTTCCACTCTGCTGTTAGCAGAATGTCCAGGTACCACCCTTTCTTTTCCCGGACCATTGCTTGCCTTTAAGTCATCGCTTTCCAGCACGATATGCTCCAGTATCTGGTAACCTGGAAAGCTTCTGATATCGCATTCCATAGGTATTCCTTCTTCTAAATCGCGGTTTACGGCGAAGATGGTTACCTCCTCTGCTTCCTCGTTGTAAACTGCTACTGCATCCACATCCGTTACATCGGTATATTCTTTTGTATCGTGCCTGGAGCTGTCAAATACCGGCTGCAATGCAGTACCCCTTCCATATATGGAAGCATGGAGGTATGGATAAAAGATCGTTTGTTTCCACGCACCGCCGTCTGTCTCTGTCATTATGGGTGCGATAACATTGACCAGCTGTGCCAGGCATGCTATTTTTACCCTGTCGGCATGTTTTAAAAAGGTAATAAGCATCAGTCCCACTAAAAGAGCATCCTCAAAAGTATAGACATCTTCCAGAAGCGCCGGAGCTTTCTGCCATGGATGGTTTGCCATGGTATCTTGATCGGATTCGTTGGAGTGGAACCATACATTCCATTCATCAAAGCTTAAGTTGATATTCTTACTGCCTCTCTTTTTCGCTTTTACGAAATCACAGGTGGCAATGACTGTGCGAATAAAGTGATCCATTTCCACGGAACGTGCCAGGAAGTTCTTTGTATCATGATCCGGATTACCAAAATACTGATGGAGGGAAACGTAGTCTACGTAATCATATGTATGTTCCAGGGTTGTTGCCTCCCACTGGGGAAACGTTGGCATTCCGGTATTGGAACTGCCGCAGGAAACCAGTTCTATGGAAGGGTCTATCAGTTTCATTGCCTTTGCCGTTTCCGACGCAATCCGCCCGTATTCAACCGGGGTTTTCGATCCTACCTGCCACGGTCCATCCATTTCATTACCAAGGCACAAGGTTTTGATTCCATGAGGCTGTTTTACACCGTGGGAAATTCTCAGATCGCTGTACTTCGTCCCGGATGGATGATTGCAGTATTCTAACAGGCTGCAGGCATCCGCTACACCTCTGGTTCCCAGATTTACCGCCATCATAATTTCTGAGTTTACCTCTTTGCACCATTTAGAAAATTCATTTACCCCGATTTCATTGGGCTCCAGACTTCTCCATGCCAGCTCCAGACGTTTCGGTCTCTGCTCCACCGGTCCCACACTGTCTTCCCAATAAAAGTTAGATACAAAATTACCGCCGGGATAACGTATTATGGGCACCTGTAATTCCTTTACCAGATCCATCACATCCTGACGAAAGCCATTTCCATCTGCCGTGGGATGACCAGGCTGATATATTCCTTCATATACGGCACGCCCCAGGTGTTCTATAAAAGATCCATAAATCCGCTTATCAATCTTAGATATCTTAAAATCTTTGTCTATTACCATTTTTGCATACTTTTTACCAGTCATTTCCTACTCCTTTTCTCCTAGTCACCATTCTGGAGTTGTGTGGGGGCAGCCATTTTTTTCAATGACTGCTCTCATTTCCACAAAACATCCGCATATTCTGCACATTCCATTTATCAGGCTGTCACACGCTTTACATTTATCAAGGCGTTCCCGATACTTATTTTCTTCTGTTTTAACATCTTCATCCAGCCGGCTGATGTAATCATAGAGATTTTGATAATAAACGCTCTCCGGCATTTCTTTCAAGAGGCATTTTTTAC
>NZ_JNGB01000046.1:0-50706 GCF_001029355.1 Robinsoniella sp. RHS | reverse complement strand
AGCTGGTTTATTGGTTTTTAAGTGTTCTATGCCAATAGCGTACAGCATGCCACAACCCCGGGGTCCCATCATGCTGAGAAAACCAGCTTTGTATCAACGAATGCTATCTCGGAAAGAGAAGGGGGCGAGCCAGGACATTGATTTGGAAGGCGTATAGCAGAGCTGAGTATTTACTTACCTTCCCAGAGTGCTTTTTGGCGGATACAATTCGACTGGCTCCCATCGGATTGTAAGCGGGCAGTGAGCTGCGAAATGCATCAGGATTTCGGAGCGAATGCCCGCGTGCCGCCAAAAAGGGCTCTGGGAAGGTTAGAAAATGCCAGTTCTGCGGTAAGCCTTCCAAATCAATGTCCTGGCTCGCCCCCTTCTCTTTCCGCGCACTACTTAAATCTACAAAGCGTCCCCTTCCTCAGCTAAACCCCAAATTTTGTAACTAAGTTTACTTACTATTTTACATTTTAGGAGGGAAAAATGACATATAATGATAAAGTAGAAAAAATTATGTATGGCGGTGACTATAATCCGGAGCAGTGGGAGGAAACTGTCTGGGAAGAAGATATGCGCCTGTTTGCCCTTGCGGGGATTGATATTGTTACGTTAAATGTATTTAACTGGGCGTCGCTTCAGAAGGATGAAGAAAGCTATTGTTTTGACAGCCTGGATAAAATAATGGAACTGGTAAGGAAAAATGGTATAAAAGTGTGTCTGGCTACGTCTACCGGTGCCCATCCTGCATGGATGGCAAAGCGTTATCCGGATATTCTGCGCACAGAGTCGGATGGAAGGAAACGAAAATTTGGGGGAAGGCATAATTCCTGTCCCAATAGTCCCACATACCGGAAATATTCGGTACGTCTGGCTGAGGAACTGGCAAAACGATATCAGGGCTATGAGAATATTGTGGCATGGCATATATCCAATGAATACGGTGGGGAGTGCTACTGCGGGCAATGCGAGAAGGCATTTCGGGAATGGCTGAAAGAACAGTATTTTACACTGGATGCTTTGAACCAGGCGTGGAATACTTCGTTTTGGGGGCATACTTTTTATGACTGGGATGAAATTGTACTGCCCAATTTGCTAAGTGAACATTTTGGGGATGACCGAACCATGTTTCAGGGAATCTCTCTGGATTACCGCAGGTTCAATTCCGAAAGTATGCAGCGATGCTTTGAAGCAGAGTATCAGGCGGTTAAAAAGCATACACCGAATATACCGGTTACAACAAACCTAATGGGATTTTATAAGAATCTGGATTACCGGAAATGGGCTGAAAAAATGGATTTTATCTCCTGGGACAGCTATCCGTCCAATCAGGATTCAAAGGCACAGATGGCGCTTTCCCATGATTGTATGAGAGGGCTGAAGGATGGAAATCCTTTTGTGCTTATGGAGCAGACGCCAAGTGTTACTAACTGGCAGGCATATAATGCGCTGAAAAGACCGGGTATCATGCGTCTTTGGAGTTATCAGGCGATTGCTCATGGAGCAGATGCAGTTATGTTCTTTCAGATGAGAAGGAGTATCGGGGCATGCGAAAAATTCCACGGGGCAGTGATTGATCATGCAGGGCATGAACACACCCGTGTGTTCAGGGAAGCAGCAGTTCTTGGAAAAGAACTGGCGAAGCTGAGCGGCGAACTGCTGGGCGGCAGGACACCGGCAAAAACTGCGATACTCTTTGACTGGGAAAACTGGTGGGCATTGGAATATTCAGCAGGGCCCAGCTGTGAACTGAAATATTATGACGAAGTCCGCAGCTATTACGAAGCGCTGCATCAAATGAATATTTCTACGGACATTGTGGGAACCGAGACGGATCTGAGTCATTATAAAGTTGTGATTGCACCTCTGCTTTACATGACAAAACCGGGAGTGGATGAGAAACTCCGTAGCTTTACCGACAAAGGAGGAACATTAATTGTAACTTATTTCAGTGGTATTGCAGATGAACATGACCTGGTAATTACAGGAGGATATCCTGGCAGACTTAGAGATATTTTAGGAATCTGGGTAGAAGAGACGGATGCACTTCCTTTTGGCGAGGAAAATATGTTTTCTTTTGGTCAGGAGATATATCCGGCGAAAATACTGTGTGATATCATCCATGCAGAAGGGGCAGAGGTACTTGGTGTTTATGAATCGGATTTTTACAGGGGAACTCCTGTTTTGACCAGGAATTCTTTTGGACAAGGGATGGCATATTATGTAGGAACCAGATCAGACAATGTATTTTACAGCCGATTCTTAAGGGGAATACTCAGGGAAGCGGGAATACATCCTGTAATGGAGACACCGGGGGAAGTAGAAGCGGCGGAACGCAGGAATGAGAACGGATCCTATATCTTCCTGATGAATCACGGTATAGAGGACGAGAAGATAGCTGTCCAGAAAAAATATCTGGAATTACTCACCGGACAGGTTTATAATGAAGGGGAATTTATCCTGCTGCCGGGCAGGGAAGTTATGATCTTAAAAAGGCAGGATTAGTGACACATAAAAAGAACAAGAAAAAGGAAAAAGGAAAACAGGAAATCAGGAGGACTTTATGAGACTGGAAAAAGGAAGCAGATTAGTAATGATTGGGGATTCGATAACAGATTGCGGAAGAAACTATGAGGCAACTCCGGCGGGAGGAGGATCCTTTGGTGACGGATATGTGAATCTAGTAAATGCATGTCTGACAGGACTTGCACCTTCTTACGGCATTATGGTTGTAAATAAAGGGGTCAATGGCAATACAATCGTGGATCTGAAGAAACGCTGGCAAAAGGATGTACTGGATTTAAAACCGGATTATGTATCTGTCATGATTGGAATTAACGATGTGTGGAGACATTTTGATGGACCGTTGCAGCAGCTGGAGCTGGTGGATCCGGAGGAATACAAAAGGGTGTATGATGAATTAATTACGGATACCAAGCCAAAAGTAAAAGAAATTTTTATTATGAGCCCTTTTATGATTGAACCAAACAGACAGGATAAAATGCGTACTATGGTTGATGCTTATGCTGAAATTGCCAGAGAAACCGCAGACAGACACGGGCTGTTATTTATTGATGTTCAGAAAAAAATAGATACATTCCTGGAAGAACTCTCTTCCTACATTATCTCGGGAGACCGTGTGCATCCTAATGTGCAGGGACATATGATTGTAGCCAAAGCATTTTTAGACGGTATTGGATTTTCCTGGAAGTAAGCGGGGAATGTTGGGAAAGACGCTTTGTTAAGATAGGAAGGGTACGGAAAGGGCGTTGTCACTGCCCTTCCCGTACCCTTTCCGGTATTCTGTTTATGAAGCAAAGCTGTCAGAAAGCAATTTTAAAACACGCTCCGGGATGGGACGGCGCCGCGGTTATAAACTGCCAGGATCTTTTCGGAATTCCGCTGGGCTTATGCCTACGTATTTTTTGAATTTCTTGTGGAAGTAGTCTACATTTTTGTAGCCGACTTGTTCTGCGATTTCATATACTTTCAGGGTATTTTCCAGAAGCAGTTTTTTTGAGCAGTCGATCCGGACGTGGTCGATATAGGAGTTGAAGCTTTCCCCGACTTTTTTATTGAATATTTTTCCCAGATAAGAGGAGTTATAGCCGAAGAGTGGGGCAATGGATTCCAGCTTCAGGTTCTCACGGTAATTATGTGTGATGTAGTGCAGGATATCATCCAGGACACTCTCGCTGGAAGAGCTTCCTACGGCGTTCATGCACATTTCAAATTGTTCTGAGAAAAATTGTATGATCTCATAGAGATAATATTTGTTTTCGATGAGTTCTATAATAGCGGCATTGGTTGGAAAGGGGATTTCGATGTTGCTGTATGTATGGGTCAGAATGGATTTAATCTGTATGTAAATATCAGCCAGAAAATGTTTGATACCGGTCACATCGTCCACGGCATAATACAGATTTTGTTCCAGTTCATTTAAAGTATCTGCAATTAGCACCCGGTTGTGGGATTTAATATAATCGGCAAGGCGCTGATCATAAGATACAGATTCTTTCGGTTTAATCTGCCAGGTAAACTGGTCTTCCAGAGGAAGCTGCAAAAAGCCCAGAACATGCTGGTTCTGTTCACAGAAAAAGCGTCTCTTTGAGAGTGACAACGCGTCCCCAAAGGAAAGGTGGACTTGTTCCAGGCGGTAAACCTTTCTTCCATAGGTCAGAAAAAGAGAGTCCAGGGGAGAACCTTTCTGAGGGTTTTTATCATAATGGGCAAGCAGATATTCAAAGCGTTCTATAGCAAATTCCCCTTTCAAAAGAATAATATCCTGCCCATCCAGCTGAATATGCTCAAAGGAGTTATGGTCCTGATTCGTCACTCTTAACAGACTGGCAAAGTCCCAGGCGGTTTGAAACGTATCCTGGTTATAATTTTCATAGATAATTGTCTGGTATACACTGCAGTCCAGATGGAGGTCCGAATAGTCAATGGAATAATAATCCACCTGATTAAGAAGGAGATCCCGCAGAATAGTATCCCGGGCTTTTTCACGGTATTGCAGCATGACAGTATGATTTTTATGCTCTTCCAGTAGGGCATCCCTCACGCTTTTAACCGCATTTTCCAGTTCATCTTCATCAATTGGTTTTGTCAGGTAGAAGTCTACGCCATGCCGCATTGCTGTCTGGGCATAAGAAAAATCAGAATATCCGCTTAAGATGATGAATTTTCCGTTGTAGGATTGTTCCCGGCAGCGTTTAACCACTTCCAGACCGGAAAGTCTGGGCATACGGATATCCAAAAGAACCAGTTCCGGCTGAAGCCGTAAAATTTTTTCCAATGTTTCTTCCCCATTTTTTGCCTCTGCGCAAATGGTAAAGCCCAGTGCCTGCCAGTCAATTATATATTTCAGCCCTTCCAATACGGCTGATTCATCATCTGCAATTAATACATTCATACATCATTCCCCCTGTATATTAGTGAGCGGAAGCTGAAGAGAGACCAGGGTCCCTTCTGTTTTGCGGCTTTTAACCGTTAATCCGTAAGAGGAGCCATAGCAAAGCTTAATCCGCTGGTTTATATTGTAAAGCCCGATGCTGTCGGCTGAGGCTTTATCATGGTTATTAATATTGGATATCATTTTTTCCAGTTCCTGTGCAGTCATGCCTTCCCCATTATCAAAAATATCAATGCACAGATATTCGTCGTCCATTGTACCTATGTGTATAATAATCTGTCCATTTTCTTCTACTCCTTCTAAACCATGTAAAATGGCGTTTTCAACAATAGGCTGCAATAGCAGCGGCAGTATCTGAAAATCTGAAATATCAGTTCCCGGTTCAATTTGAATTTTGTAATTTACACGTTCATGGAAGCGCAGCTTCTGAATGGACAGGTAGGTTTCGATATAGTCCATTTCTTTTTTCAGCGTGGTGGATGAGGTACCGGTATTTTCCAGGACATAGCGCATGGATTTTCCTAACAGCTTAATAGCCGTAGCTACTTCACGGTTTCCGGCAGTCAGGGACTTCATGCGGATCGTCTCCAGTGTATTGTAGAGGAAGTGGGGATTGATCTGGCTTGCCAGCATCTTGAACTCCATTTGCTGCTGCCGGTTGGTGATTTCCTGTTCTTTGATCTGAGCCTCATACATCTGGGATTCGTTGTCTTTTATTTTTTCAATCATTACTTTCAGATCCTGAAAGGCTTCTGATAATTCATCATCCCCTTTAAATGAATCAATAATATCATAGTCCCCGTTACTTGCCTGGTGCATAGCGCTTCGCAGGATTACGACACGGGCACTGAAATATTTGGTAAATAAATAGATAATCCCTGTTGGAACGAAGAGGATCAGCAGGATGATAATGCCATAAGTCAGGGTGACCTTATTAATATAGGGATATGCCTGGAAATTCAATGAAGTCAGATACAGGATATCGTCTGACTGATAGGGAGTCAGTGTGGAAACTGCGCTCAGGCATATTTCAGCGTTTAATTCATTTTCTCCCAGATATTGATAAAAGCCGTTGCTGTAATCAACTGGTACACCAAGGGGAGAGCCTACTAAGCTGCGGTCGCTGCTGTAAAATACAGGCTCCTGATTGACGGAGAGGATCGTAGTCAGCGTATTGTTTTCAATCCTGTTTTTCAGGTAATTGGTACTTATTGTCATGGCAAGAACAGCATAGCTTTTCGTATCCGGAAGGGGAATTTTCCGGTATAAAGTCAGTTCATAGTATTCATTGGAGAATTGGTCTGTGCGTTTTTTTACTTTCCAGAATATATTAGACTGCCGGGAAGCTTTTTGGAACCAGTCAGTTTCCCGGGTTTCATCCGATGCAAACAGAATCCGGTCATAGTCTTCAATCGTCTTGTTAAGAGTATAGATCTTTAAATCTGCCAAGGAGGTTTCATTTTTCAAAATGGACTGGATTCTCTTATAATTACCGCATGCCGTCCGGGAATCCACAGGAGAAGGATAATTTGTGCCAAGAAGTTTTTGCAGATTGGCATCAAAGGTGAGATCTTCGGACAGATTATAAATGTTAGTTGTTAAGTCAAACATAATGGATTTAATACGCAGATTGTCCGATTCAATCTGGTTCTCATAATGATTCGTCAACAGCTTCTGGGTATTCAGGAGGAGAATAATCCCAATCACCGTAACCGGTATCAGGATCGCGGCAAAGAATATGGTGTAAAGCTGTCTTTGAACTTTGGTTTTTGAAAACAGGGATTGCAGTTTGTCTTTTAATTTCATCGGTGAATCCTTTCTGCCGGAGAAGTCATTAAAAAGGGGGTATCTGCTATAAATTACAGGCATTTATTACTTTATATTTATTGTACAACAAAACAAAACACACGTACAGCGTCATTATTGGAGGTAAAATACTCTAATTTTTAGAGTGTTTTATCTGGAATTCTAATGGTATCCGGTTAAATAAAAGTCCGTTATAATGTGGTCTAAGAGTGTATTTGAAAAATTATTCCTGTCATCTGCCCGCCCCACTTTGCGGCATATCTGCCTCGAATTCAGGTCACGCAGTCCGCTGCCAGTCCTTTATTCGGGACAAATCTCCCACTATGTGTGACGCACAGCTGTCAGAAAGCATTTTTCAAACACGCGCTAACATGCTTGATAAGAGTTGAAAAGGAGAACGGACTATGAAATTTAGTAATGGATGCTGGCTGCAAAAAGAAGGATGTGAGTGTTTTACTCCGCAACAGGCTTATTTTATAAAAAAAGAGGATAAGAAGGTTACCATATGTGCACCAACGGGAAGAATTAATCACAGAGGTGATACCCTGGGTGGAATTAACCTTACGGTGGAGATTTCTTCCCCTATGCCAGAGATTCTCAGAGTACAGACAACGCATCATAAAGGGGTATGCAGGAAAGGACCTGATTTTGAACTCAACCTGCAGAATCAGCAGAAACTGGATGTGTTTGAAGATGAAGATCAGCTGATTGTAAAGAGCGGGAGTCTGGGACTGGTGATTACAAAGGAAAACTGGTCTATGACATACATAAGGGATGAGGAAAAGCTTACCGGGAGCGCCTCCAGAGATCTGGCATATATGAAGACCCGGTGGAATGGATTTGCTTATGATCAGGGGAGTGACGATGCTTATATGCGTCAGCAGTTAAGCCTGTCCGTGGGAGAACTGGTCTACGGTATGGGTGAGCGTTTTACTCCTTTTGTAAAAAACGGGCAGTCTGTTGACATCTGGAATGAGGATGGGGGAACCAGTACTGACCAGTCTTATAAAAATATTCCTTTTTATCTCACAAATAAGGGATATGGTGTTTTTGTAAATCATCCAGAAAGAGTTTCTTTTGAAACCGCTACGGAACAAGTGACAAAAGTAGAATTCAGTGTACCCGGCGAGACTCTGGATTATTTTGTAATCAACGGTCCTGAAATGAAAGAAGTACTAAAGCGATATACAGATCTGACCGGAAAACCGTCACTGCCTGCGCCCTGGACTTTTGGACTGTGGCTTTCTACCTCCTTTACCACAAATTATGATGAAGGGACTGTAATGAGTTTTATTGACGGTATGTCAGAAAGAGGGATTCCGCTTAGAGTATTTCACTTTGACTGTTTCTGGATGAAAGAATTCCATTGGTCGGATTTCATATGGGATCACAGCGTTTTTCCGGATCCGGAAGGAATGCTGGGACGGATAAAAGAAAAGGGATTAAATATATGTGTCTGGATTAATCCATATATCGGACAGGAGTCGGCACTTTTCGACGAAGGAATGGAAAAGGGATATTTTATTAAGCGCGCAAATGGGGACGTATGGCAGTGGGATATGTGGCAGCCTGGGATGGCAGCAGTGGATTTTACAAACCCAATGGCATGCAGCTGGTTCCAGGATAAACTGGAAGATCTATTGGATATGGGAGTGGACTGTTTTAAAACGGATTTTGGAGAACGAATTCCAACGGATGTTGTTTACTATGATGGATCTGATCCTGAGAAAATGCATAATTATTATACTTATCTCTACAACAAGACGGTTTATGAATTATTGGAGAAAAAAAGAGGAAAAGGCGAAGCTGTTTTATTTGCCCGCTCCGCTACGGTTGGAGGTCAGAAATTCCCGGTACACTGGGGAGGAGACTGTTGGTCTGACTATGAGTCTATGGAAGAAAGCTTAAGAGGAGGATTGTCACTCACCATGTCCGGTTTTGGATACTGGAGCCATGATATTGGTGGATTTGAAAGTACTTCAACTCCGGATGTCTATAAACGCTGGGCAGCTTTTGGATTGCTGTCAACCCACAGCCGCCTCCATGGAAGTACATCCTACCGGGTTCCCTGGGCTTATGATGATGAAGCGGTAGATGTAGTTCGGTTTTTTACAAAGTTAAAAGCAAGCCTGATGCCATATCTGTTTTGGGGGGCGGTAGAAACATCAAGAAGCGGAGTACCTCTTATGAGAAGTATGGTACTGGAGTTTACGAATGACAGGAACTGCCATTATCTGGACCGGCAGTATATGCTGGGAAGCCATTTGCTTTGTGCTCCTGTATTTCGGGAAGATGGGATAGCGGAATATTATCTGCCGGAAGGAACCTGGACCAATTATCTGACAGGAGAAGAAGTGACAGGAGGCAGATGGGTAACAGAGAAGCAGGATTATCTGAGTATCCCCCTTATGGTGCGGGAAAACTCGATTATTCCGATCGGAGCCTGCGATACAAGAGCGGATTATGATTATGCCAAGGACGTGGAATTTAAGATATATACATTAAAAGGTCATGTATCAGCAGAGGTTTATGGACCAGATGCAAAATTAGATGGAAGAATAACAGCGGATAAAAATCAGGATACCATAAAGTTCATCACCGAATCAGCAAAGCCATACAGCATTCGTCTGGTTAATCAGGCGGTCAAAGAAGTAAAAGGGGCACATGCATTTTTGGAAGGCAGGGACACTGTATTAATGCCGGTGGCAGATGCTGCAGAAATTCTCGTATTTTTAGAACAGATAAAATAAGATAAGGAAATCCCAAGAGGCAGATTGACCGGCGCTCAGGGATAAGGAGTCAGAAAAGAACAATGAAAACAGGCAGTAAAATAGAAGAATTGCTAAAACAGCTCACACTAGAGGAAAAGCTGGGAATGATTCACGGTAATGGATTATTCTGTACGAAAGGTGTAGAACGCCTAAACATTCCTTCCCTTAAGATGTCAGACGGACCAATGGGAGTGCGCAATGAATTCGAAAACGAAAAATGGATTGCAGTGGGAAATTCAGACGACTATGTGACCTATCTTCCATGCAACAGCGCCCTTGCATCAACCTGGAACCGTGATCTTGCTTACCGGATGGGACAGGTACTGGGGGAAGAAGCCAGAGGCAGAGGCAAAGATGTGATACTGGCGCCTGGTATTAATATAAAGAGAAGCCCGCTCTGTGGCAGAAACTTTGAATACATGAGTGAAGATCCTTATCTGACAAAGGAAGAAGCAGTACCACTGATACAGGGAATTCAGGAGTCCGATGTAGCAGCCTGCGTAAAGCATTTTGCACTTAACAACCAGGAGACCGAAAGATTATGGGTGGATGTGGAAATCGGGGAGCGTCCTCTGCGGGAAATCTATCTTCCGGCATTTTATGATGCAGTGAAGCGCGGTGGTACTTATTCTTTGATGGGAGCCTATAATAAAGTCCGGGGAGAACATTGCTGCCAGAGTAAATATCTTCTGGATGAAGTCTTAAGAGAAGAATGGGACTATGACGGAACAGTGATCTCTGACTGGGGAGCCGTACACGATACCAGGGAGGCAGCAGAAAGCAGTCTCGATATAGAAATGTCCGTTACAGATCAATTTGATAAATACTGCCTTGCAGATCCATTATATCGAGAAATACAGGAGGGAAGAATTAAGGAATCTTTTGCAGACAGCAAAGTCCGCCGGATTCTCCGGATGATGGAACGCCTGCACATGCTGGATGGGGAAAGAAAAAGCGGATGCTATAATACGCACGGGCACAGACAGACGGCGCTGGAAACAGCAAGGGAATCCATTGTGCTGCTTAAAAATGATAATCACCGACTTCCAATTCAGAGAAAGAATCTGAAAAAGCTGCTGGTAATCGGTGATAACGGCGATCGGATTCATTCCAATGGAGGCGGGAGTGCGGAAATCAAAGCATTATATGAAATATCGCCTCTTATGGGCTTAAAGTGCAGGCTTGGAGGCAATACAGAAATTAAATATGTAAAAGGATACTATGCAGAGAAAAAAGACGTGACAGGAGAAGTAAACTGGCAGGAAGCAAGCCTGAATGACAGCAATAACACCAAAGGCAAAGCGGCTGAAAATACAGGTCTGTCGGAGAAAAGAAAAAAGCTGCTGGAAGAAGCAGTAAAAGCAGCAGCCGCGTATGAAGAGGTTCTGTTTATCGGCGGGCTGAATCACGATTATGACGTAGAAGGCTATGACAGGGAAGATATGCAGCTCCCCTATGAACAGGACAAGGTTATTCAAGAGGTGCTGAAAGTAAATCCAAACACTGTGATTATCATGAATGCGGGTGCGCCTGTGGAAATGAAATCCTGGGTCCATCAGGCAAAAGCACTGGTCTGGAACTGGTATGCAGGTATAGAGGGAGGTAATGCCCTGGCTGAAGTTTTGCTTGGAGAAGTCAATCCATCCGGCAGGCTTGCAGAAACCTTTCCCAAAAGCCACCTGGATTGCCCGGCACATTGCCTGGGAGAATTTCCGGGTAAGGAAAAAGTACACTACCGGGAAGGAATTTATGTAGGATACCGCTATTACGACACTTATCAGACAGAACCGCAATTTTGTTTCGGTTATGGCTTGTCTTATACGGAATTCACATACAGCAATCTGGAAATCAATCAAAATAATTCCGCTTTCTGTATGTCTGTTTCCATGGATGTTAAAAACACTGGTGCCCAATGTGGAAAAGAAGTGGTGCAGCTATATGTCAGATGCCTGGAATCAAAAGTGGAGAGACCGTATCAGGAGTTAAAAGGATTTGAAAAAGTATCATTAAATCCGGGAGAAGAAAAGCAGGTAAGCTTTTGGCTGGATGAAAGCAGTTTTCATTATTACGATGAAAATAATAGAAAATTTTGTACGGAACTGGGCAGATATGAGGTATGTATCGGTAAATCTTCGCGAGATATTTGTCTGAAAAAGGAAATAGAAATAGTATTATGACAGGTGCCTGCGTAACCGAATATGGCTGTCAGAATAACATATAGTAAGAAATCAGAGAGGTATATGCCGATGCTTACTACGCAGAACAAACAGGAACCAGAACCATGCAGACCAAATTGCTCTGTGTGTCCTAGAAAATGTACACCTAAGTACGTGGACTACAGTTGCCCGAATCTGCCAAAATGTAAACTTTGTCCCGGTGTCTGTACAGACAGGGACGGTATGGAATGTAAACCTTATTGTCCGGTGAAATATCCGGATCATAAGGAAGATGTTCAGGATAAAAAAGAGTAAACAGCAGGCTGATAAAAGTAGGAGGAACCCATAAAAAGGTTCCTTCTTCTGGGTTTTGCTGATTTAGAATAACTTCATAAATTCAACCTTTACCAAAATCTAAGTGATTGAGATTGTCCTATCCATAGAGTATAATTATTTATATAAAAAAAGCAATATGAGAAGACTTCGGGTATTCCGGGGGGCTGTTTGTAACAGATACAGCATATTTTGAGAAAATCTTGAGGATTATAGGATACAATAAAGAAAATGCGCTGGACATAAAGGCAATAAGGAGGAATTTCAATGAACTTGAAAATATTAATCGTGGATGACGAAAGAGGCATCGTAACCATGATGAAAAACTATTTTGAACTATGCGGATATCTGGTCTATACCGCCTATGACGGGGAAGAGGCGCTTAAGAAGATATCCTGTCAGCCGGATATCATACTGCTGGATATCAACATGCCTGGACTGGATGGTTTGACCGTGTGTCAGCGCATTCGGGAGCATGTTTCCTGTCCGATCTTATTTTTAACGGCAAGAATTGAAAGCCAGGATAAGATTATGGGCTTTCGGGCAGGAGCGGATGATTACATTTTAAAGCCATTTGACCTGGATGAATTGGGTGCCAGGGTTAATGCCCATTTACGAAGAGAGCAGAGAAGACAGGAACAGTCGACGGTTCGCTTTTTTTCGGATTTGGTAATTGACTATTCCAAACGGGAAGTGACGGTAAACCAGAATGCAGTCTCCCTGTCAAAAAAAGAGTTTGATATTGTTGAGCTTCTTTCCATGAATTCCGGACAGGTATTTGACCGGGAGCGGATCTATGGGCTGGTTTGGGGTGTGGAAGGCGGGGGCAGCAGTGATACCATTATGGAACATGTGAGAAAAATCCGTTCCAAGCTGGGCGTGTACTCCCTTCACAATTATATCGATACAGTTTGGGGGATGGGATATAAATGGAACGGATAAAACAAATGGGTTTAAAAAAAGCATTTTTCTGCCTTACCTTATTTTATTTATGCATTGCACTGATTCTTGGGGGAATTGCCTTTGCGGGATGTATTGCAATGCGCCGTCAGGAGGGGGACAATATCGTGGCGCAGATGAAGGAGGGAACCGTTGATGTAAAAGTGACTGAGAATTACAGTACTGAGCAGCCTGCTTTTCAGATATGGGATTTTCTTCAGATTTTCCTGCCGGTATTTTTTGTGATAGCCTCTCTGATTATTGCAGATGTCACTTTCTACCGGGTAAAATTAAAGAATCCTATTGGCAGATTACAGGATGGTGCCAGGCGGATCATGCATAACGACCTGGATTTTCAGGTGCAGCAGACTTCAGGGGATGAGCTTGGGCAGTTGTGTGGGGCTTTTGAATCCATGCGCAGAGAACTTCAGAAGAACAACAGGGAAATGTGGAGGCAGATGGAAGAGCGTAAGCGTTTGAATGCTGCATTTGCCCACGATCTGAGAAATCCGGTTACGGTTTTAAAAGGCTGCGCAAAACTGATGCGCAAGGGGATGGAACAACAAAATACGGATCTGAAGCATCTGGATTCTACTGTCGGTTTGATGGAAGAATACAGTCAACGCATTGAAATCTATGTAGAAGCCATGAGCAAAGCCCAGAGACTGGAAGCGGTAGCCTGTAAACCGGAACAGACAGATCTGGGTCAGTTTACGCAAATGCTGGAAAAGGGACTGAAGATGCTGGTTCCAAATATTCGGTTTCAATATAATAATCCGGATAATAAAAACATGGACAGCCGAAAACAGACCGTATGGCTGGATACATCTTTGATTCAGGAAGTACTGGAAAATCTGGTTTCCAATGCCAGACGTTATGCCAGACAGGAAATCACGGTACAAATTGCGATAGAGGACAGTTGCCTTGTGATTTCAGTTCGGGACGACGGCGGGGGATTTCCAAAAAAAATACTGGAAAAGGGTGGTAAGCCATTTCTGCGCGGAGAAGAAAACAGCGAGGAACATTTTGGCATGGGTCTTTATATCAGCCGCCTTTTGTGTGAAAAGCACGGCGGTCAGCTTACGATTCAGAATCTAAAGGGAAACAGTGAAGACCAGCCCGCAGGTGCGCTGGTGGAAACAAAATTTCAAACATCATGGAAACCTTGAGCAATTTTTGAGATTTGCCTGATACACTCTCCTTACAAAGAAAAGTAAAGGAGAGTGTTTTTATGTTTATAGAAGTAAAAGGCTTGTCAAAAGTATATGGGGTCAGAGAAAATCAGGTTACGGCACTCAACAAAGTAAACTTAAAAGTTCAGGAGGGGGATTTCATTTCTATTATGGGACCTTCCGGCAGCGGAAAAAGTACCTTGCTGCATATGCTGGGAGGACTGGATAAGCCAAGTGAGGGCAGTGTATCCTATGATGGACAGGATATTTACCGGACAGGAGATAAAGAGTTATCTGCATTTCGCAGAAGGAAGATCGGATTTATATTCCAGCAGTTTAATCTGCTTCCGGTACTGACCGCAAGGGAGAATATTGAAATGCCTCTGCTGCTGGATAAAAAACATTTGGACCAGGATTATCTGAAGGAATTAACAAAGCTTTTGGGGATCGGAGAGCGGCTTACCCATCTTCCAAACGAGCTTTCGGGAGGACAGCAGCAAAGAGTAGCTATAGCCAGGGCCCTGATTGCCAAACCGGATATTATTCTGGCGGATGAACCCACCGGTAATCTGGACAGCAAAAGCGGAGGGGAAGTAATGGGACTTCTTTCCGATATCTGGAGAGAAATGGGAAAAACCCTGATTATTATCACTCATGATATCCGAATAGCAAAAATGGCAGAGCGTCAGTGTACCATTGTTGACGGTGTGCTTACGGAGGTGTAACCGGGATGAAATCTTATCATTCATTTTCTTGGAAAGAAATAAAAGCGCAGAAAGTAACTTCTGCATTGATTCTGATTGCGATTATTTTATCAACGATGATGACAACGGTTGTGGGACAGTCCATTGGTATTCTGCAGGCATTGCGGGAACAGCAGGCAAGTATGTTAAATGGAATCCGCTATGCTTCGTTTCATAGCCTGAAGGAGAATGAGAAAGACAGTCTTCTTAAAGAACCGGATTTATCCTGGGCAGGTGCCAATATAACGATAGGGATAAGCCGGATGGAGAACAGCGGGCTGAATCTGCAGTTACGGGAGTATGATCAGAATGACCTGGGTGCCTACCCTTCTGCACTCAGTCTGGAATCCGGAAGGCTGCCAGAAAAAGCCGGGGAAATAGCACTTCCTTCGGATGTTTTAGAACTTCTGGAATTGGAAGGAAAATTAGGCAGCAGCATCCGTCTGGATTTAAGTATTTCCCTGTTACAGGATAGTGAAGCCCCGTATCAATATCAGGCTGAATTTACATTGTGCGGTATATTAAAACCGAATTATACCGGCTATGTCAGCGGTACTACAACAGGCGCCGTAGGAGCCGGAACGGCTAAAGAGCTTTTGCCGGAAAAATATCAGATGTACTCGGTGGATTTTATTACGGCATCCAGGCAGGAATTTCAAAATGTACTGGATCGGCTGGCAGATAAGTACCAGGCAGACGAAAAGCTTATTCAATATAACTGGGTATATCTGGATGCCCTTAACATTTCTTACCGGGGAACGGCCGAAAATACGCGGGAAGCGGCTGGATTTTCTTTCATGGCAATGTCCGGCGTAATGGTGGGAATACTGGTACTATTGGCAGCAGGTCTGGTGATCTACAATATACTGAAAATATCCATCAATAAAAAGATTCGGGAATATGGGATTTTACGCGCAATTGGCGCTGTACCGGGACAGCTCTACAATCTGGTTGCCAGACAGCTGTTACTTCTTTGCGGACTGGGAATTCCGATCGGGGCAATTGCCGGCATTTTATCGGCAGGGGGAATTACGAAGGCAGCAACGACCCTGTTTTCCCCAAGCGTTTTTATGACCCAGAGTCAGGAGGAGTTATCCAATCTGATCGGGCAAAACAGCTCCGGTAAAATACTTCCGCTGTTGATCAGTATATTTATTACACTGGCATTTGCCTGTATTGCAGCCATACCGGCAGCAAGGTATGCGGCTAATGTTGCGCCTACCCTGGCAATGGCCGGAAGCTGTACAAAAGTAAAGAGAAAAAACAGAAGAAAACGTAAGATCCGCAGCTTTGAAGCTTTTTTTGCAAGGCTGAACCTGAAAAGAAGCCCTGGACGTTCGATCATAACCATACTATCATTGGTAATGAGTATTACCGTTTTCGTGGCGCTTACCAGTTTTTCGTCATTGTTAGATGCATCCAAAGGTGTACAGGATATGCACTGCGGAGATTATGCCGTAACAAATGAAAACATCGGTTTTGCCCCGAAAGTAATCGATGACTTGAAAAAAAGAGCGGATATAGAATCTGTTTCGACCTTAAAGTACAGTATTTACAATCAAAAAGAAGATGGTTCCCTGGACATTGCGGCAAGCTTTCAGTTAAAACAAAGTTATGAGACACTTCAGATTATCGGTATTGATGAGGAGTGGCTGAAGAGTTTAATGCCAGGGATGACGGATAAACAGATGGAGGATTTAAAAGAAGGAAAGTCGTGTCTGGTTAAAAATCCAATTGCGGTTGCAGTAGAAGGGAAGACTTTTGAAGGGACGGCGCTGAATCCGGGGGATCAGATCAAAATTGCTGATTTATCGCTTCAGGTAGAGGGAAACTGCCAGCAGATAACCTTGTCCGGAGAAGGATTTACAAATGGTGTGCAGATTATCGTATTTGATCAGGTATATGATAAGCTGACCGGAAAGAGCAGCTATTCCGAGATATATCCCAGGTTTTTGAAAACAGTAGAGGAAACAGAGACAGATCAGATCATTGATGAAATTTGTAAGGAAAATCCCGGAAGCCATTCTATCTCTTACAAGAAAACAGACCAGCAGCTGGAAGAGAGCTACGCACAGGTGAAATGGCTGGCGTGGGGATTGATTTTCTTCATTGGGATGATCGGTCTGCTGAATATCATTAATACCACATACACCAGCATTCATACCCGGATTACAGAAATCGGCGTTCAGCGCGCCATTGGGATGAGCAGCCGTTCCCTTTATAAGACATTTTTGTGGGAAGGTGCCTACTATGCAGTCATAGCTTCTGTTATAGGGGCAGTGCTCGGCTATATTTGCACTATTTTTATAAATGCAGCCACCACAGATACCATACAGATTACAGCAGTTCCGGTAATGGCTATATTGCAGGCAGCAGCAGTTTCTGTAATCGCCTGTCTGGCAGCTACCTGCATTCCTCTTCGGAAAATAGCCAGGATGAGTATAGTAGAATCTATTGAAAGTGTTGAGTAACTGTTATTAAAATGTTTTGCTATTCGTTCTCTCGCAGCCTTTCTACAATGGTCTGCCGGGAAACTTTTCGGTAAGCCAGCAGAGGGATTAAAATTCCAAATGCCAGGAAAATGGGAAACACAATCAGTATAGGCAGCATCGTGAAGTGATATTGGAAGAACCAGTAAATCTGTTCTATGGGGCTTAAAAGGAATCGGCTGGTAAAGATATTCAAAACCGAGGCAGTCAGAATGGACAAAATGCCATAGAAGATACCTTCCAATATCAGCATTTGCTTTAATTGCCGCCCGGTCATGCCAATACTCTGCATCATGGCAAGCTCCCTCTTTCTGGACATGATACTTGTTAATTCAGCGTTGATAAAATTAAGAATCCCCACCAGTGCTATGATTGCGCTGAGCCCGCCGCCTACAGCAATGATGGCTGTCTGGATCAGCGTATAGCTGCCTGAATAGCCGGTTCTGGACTTATATGACATATCAGGTTCCACCTGCTCCGTATAATTTTTTAAGAATGACTCAATACCTGCGGTATGTGCTTCGTCAGCATTTGCAATGCAGATCATTGGTGTATATGCGTTATTCGTATCCTGTTTCAGAATATCCTGGTACAGAACAAACATAGGTGTCCCAAAGGTCAGACTGGTCAGCGGCTCCGGAATCAGTACGCTGGCAGCTACTGTATAAGATATTGGATGACTGTCCGCAGGGATCATATTCCCTTCTTCATTCCAGGGGAAATCCTCATAATAGTCGATCGTCATGGTATCGCCCACCTGGTAAATTTTATCCTCTTTATTATAGTTTCCATAGTCGTCCTTGGGAATGACCTGGATGATAGAATGGGGATCCTGCCACTGGCTGCGGTCTAGGGTTCCTTCCACAACTTTCAGGTAACCGGCTGCAAAATCATCCATTCCATAAATACGAAGGCTGACATCTATCTCTTCCTCCGGGCTGACCGCTTCAGATTCAGCGCCATATTCCGATGAAAAAGGGTAGCCGGTAACTTTCTCGAATCCGGCTGCGGTCATTGAGAACATGGCGTATTTGCTGGACATACCTACTTCTCCATAACTTTCAATCCCTTCCTGACTCAGGAGAGAATCCTTTGCAGTCTGGCTCAGAGCGGATTGGGAGTCATATTGATTAAACCTCATTTTAAAATAATCTGCGTTGCCGACAACGAAATCAGAAAGTATAAACTGGCTTAGAAAGCGGTCCTTATTAAATCCTCCGCTAAATGTATAGGTTGCATTCAAAAGCAGGAGGCTCAGTGTCAGGGATAATACAACCAGAATTGTTTTTTTCCGGTTTCGATTCAGATTCGCAATTGCCATACGCGGCACTTTGGCGCCAATTTTGGATTTTCGCACATTTTTAGATCTTTTATTTCCATCAGTATATCTTGTAGCTTCCACCGGTGTAACGGATGCAGCCATGCGGCTTGGCTTCCTGCATGCGATGGACACCGTTATAATAGAAAACAGGGCAGAACCGATGAAGATCAGAGGATTGGGACTGATGTAAACGCTGCTGTTTAAGATATTCATAATCATATCGGATAACCCGGCACCAATGATAAATCCCAGCAGCAGCCCAATAGGAATGCCGATACAAGAGAGATAAAAAGCCTGCATCCGCACAATGCGTCTGATCTGCTTCTGGGTAGAGCCGATTGTCTTTAAGAGTCCATAAAAACGGATATCAGCGGTAATGGAAATTTGAAAAATATTATAAATAATCAAGTATCCCGTCAAAAGGATGATCAATGCCGCAAGCGCCATAATGGATACATTAAGAATAAGATCACTGTTTGACAACCGGACAGACGATAATGCCGTACTAATTCCCGTTTCCAGATAATTTGCTGCCTGGGGGTCATCCAGTGTATAGCCGTTATCTTTAGCGACGGTTTCCAGATCTTTTTTAATATTACCGCTGTCTGCAAATAATATATCGAGAGACCAGGTACCAGCTGACATATCAGTAGATGCTGCATCAGGATATTCAGCGATGGACTGGGCTGCAAAATCCTTTGACAGCCAGACCTGTGTATGCATGATGGATGTATCTTTTTCCCAGAAACCGCAAAGGGTAAAAGTATGGGTCACCTCGGTATTGCCCAGAGGATAGGTAAGTGTTACCTTTTCACCAAGCTTATGTTCTATGCCAAGGAAATCCAGCAGGGCGGTATCGGTCGCCAGTTCATCTGTTGTTTCCGGCATATGCCCAACTTCCGGTTTGCTGAAAAATACATCTGCTGCGGCATCGTTCCCGTATCGGAGTTCAGCCTGATATGGATATTTTTTATAAGTATCGGTCCGCAGTCCGGTTAAAATTCTGGTTATGGCTGCTTCTTTGATCAGCGGATGCGTTTTTAACTGGTTCAATTGCTCCTCGGTCAGGTTTTTGAAGCTGGCATGTGCTTTTCCTCCGGTCAGGCGCATACTTTGCATTTCTGAAGAAGCATTCATGGTGATTCCAATGGTAAACAGTGCGCTAAAGAGCATCGTGGTCAGCATGATGGCAAATATCGCTATTATGTTCCTGGTTTTATTAGAATGATAACTTTTCCAGGCGATTCTCTGAACGGCCTTTTTATTTTTGACTTTTAACATGCCGGCTGCCCCCTTACGATCTTACCGTCTTCAATGTGTATGATATTGTCAGCCATCTGGGCAATTTCTTCATTGTGGGTAATCATAACAATTGTCTGGTTGAACCGGCTGCTGGTAATTTTTAAAAGCCCCAGTACATCTGAGCTGGTTTTGCTGTCCAGATTTCCGGTAGGTTCGTCTGCAAGGATAATAGCTGGTTTAGAAGCCAGGGCCCGGGCAATGGCAACTCGCTGCTGCTGTCCGCCGGAGAGGTTATTCGGCAGATTATCCAGTTTGGATTTCAGGCCCAGCAGGGAAATAATCCTGCCTATATATTCATTGTCCGGTTTTTTGCCGTCCAGTTCGATTGGCAGCATAATATTTTCAAGAACAGTCAGCACGGGGACCAGATTGTAATTCTGAAAAACAAAACCGATTTTTCTCCTGCGGAAAATCGTGAGCTCTTCTTCCTTCAAGGCAAAAATGTCTTTCCCGTCCACCAGCACTTTTCCGCTGGTAGGCCGGTCAAGCCCGCCAAGCATATGAAGCAGGGTGGACTTTCCACTTCCGGAGGTGCCGACAATAGCCGTAAATGATGCGTTTTCTATGGTAAGATCAACCCCGTCTAAAGCTCTGACGGCTGTTTCGCCCTTTCCATAAATCTTTTTTAACTGGGTAGTTTCAAGTATATTCATTTGAATCTCCTTTCTGATTGGAGCAGTGCTATTTCTATTAAATAAAAACAGCCTGCATATAAGAGTTCTTATATACAGACTATAGCATGAAGTTATTTCCACTTTCTTTCTGAAATATAACAGAATGGAAAGATTTGAGACTTGTACTGTGATTTTTCAATCAAGTTCCTGAGCTTCAGGCACGCTCTGTGATTGACCTTTGGGAAGAAAGATGGAAAATACGGTGCCGGAATCAGGCTGGGATTTTACCTTTATATATCCGCCCTGTGCGGTAATGATTTCCCTGGAAAGATAAAGGCCCAGCCCTACGCCTTCCTGGTCTGAGACGAAAGGAGAGCGGTAGAAACGTGTAAAAATCTTATTGCGTTCCTCCTCGCGAATCCCAATTCCGTGATCCGTAACGTCTATGCGGTAAAATAATTCATACGGCATTCCGCTAAGAAGAATCGTATCCCCTTCCTTTGTGTACTTAATGGCATTATCAACCAGATTGTGAAGTGCTTCCAAGGTCCATTTCATATCAAAAAAAGCAGTATCCGTTTCATTTTCCAGATGGATCAGAAGCTGCAGGTTTTTGGCAGACAGAGACTGGTCAGCGAAGCGGAGTGTCTGGGTAAATAGGGGGTGGATTTGATTCATGGCTGGCGTTACCGTTATAATTCCATTTTCCAGCCTGGAGGTGCGTATCAGGGCATCGATCAGAAAACGCAGCTTTTCTACCTGCTCAGTGATCTGACCGGAATATTCCCGGGCATCCAAAGTCAGCTGCAATTCCTGAAGCAGCTGGGAATAAAGCAGAATATTAGATATCGGTGTTTTTGTCTGGTGTGAAATGTCAGAGATCAGGGTATTAATATTCTCTTTTTCTTTTTGCAGATTCCCGGATGAAGTAAGGGTCTGGGTAAGAAATGCATGCATTTTAACACTGAGTGCGGACATAAGCGACTCATCGTAGATCTTTTCCTGAAATTTTCCGCTTGCAGCCTCATCCAGCATTTCGTTCAACTGGTCGATCAGGTGCCGGGTCTGTATTCTGTTCATGATGACCAGACAGGCAGATACCACAATTGCAGAAAGCGCAGCGATTATACAAATGATCAACCGGTTATCCATTGGATTCCTCCTGCCAGGTATATCCTATCCCATAGACAGTTTTTATATATTGTGGGAAAGCCGGGGTATCTTCCAGCTTGTCACGAAGACGTTTAATCGTGACCGAGAGAGCGTTTTCATCTACGTATTGGGCGCCATCGGTCCAGACTTTATCAACCAGCTGGGCACGGGACAGGGTAAGGCCTTTATTTTCAGTAAGTATGCGCAGCAGGCGCTGTTCGGTTTTACTCAGGTCAATGCGTTCCTGATTCTTTCGAAATATCATGTTATCAAAATCAAAAAAGAAACTTCCAGTGGAAATACAGGAGGATCGCCTGCAGCCATCTCCCGGCTCTTTGGCGGAAAGCCTGCGAATCTGTGTATTTACTCTGGCACGCAGCACCATGAGGCTGAAAGGCTTTGTAATATAATCATCCGCGCCGCTTTCCAGTCCGGTAACAATGTCCATCTCAAGATCATTTGCAGTTAAAATCAGAACAGGGGTATCAGAGCTTTGGCGGACAGACCGCAAAAAATCAAGCCCGCTGCCATCCGGAAGATTCAGATCCAGAATGACAAGGGCAATATTTTGGGTTTTGTAAAGTTCGGCTGCATTTTGAATATCAAATGCCTGAACAAAAGTAAGCTCCGGATCACGAAGTGCAAGTGCAATCCCGTTACTCAGTGATTTGTCGTCTTCAACAATTAAAATAGTATACATGTTCCGCTCCGTTACATCAATTCTTTCATAATGAATTCATAGACACTTTGACACTTTTTCGGCCAGTTGTCACAAATGGCAATTGCCTGTTCCTTTAGCGGAACGGTAACGGTAATATCGATTAAATCAGAGTGGCGCTCTTTTACCTGGCAATGGGCTTCATATTCATTATTTGTATTTTTATAATAATCGGCTACGATTGATACTTCATTGCGCAATTCCATTTTATGCTGTTTTAAATACTCATCGATATCATCCTGTATAGGTTTTGAAATCTTGTATTCGAAATATTCCAGGGTTTCCCTTCCGGTATCAGTCAGATGATACTGGGAAGTGTTGCGGATGGTTTCCACATGAACCAGTCCGGAATCAACCAGTTCGGAGATAGCCTGCTGAAGCGTAAAATAAGTCGTATATTCCTTGTCCAGTATAAATTCGGAGATCTGACTGTTGGACAGGGGAAAATTAACTTTTTTTAACATATCCAGAATAATTAATTTGTATAACGTTAACGGTTCTGACATAGATTACTCCTTCTTAAATAGATTCCTTATATAGATTTCTTATATAGATTCCTGCAGATACAGGCGCCCCTGCCAGGTACTTTTTATTTTTAATGCCTGATGGATCGTGTTTAATACCGTTCGCTTTTTACTGCTCCAAAGGGGAGCCAGAAGCAGGTCTTTGGGACCGTCTCCGGTCAGGCGGTGGATCGTGATCTCGGGAGAAAGATGCTCTAAACATAATAGGATGAGTTCCACATATTCTTCCAGTGTCATAACAGAACATTCGCCTGTTTTATATAGCCCTGCAAGTTCAGTTCCTTTCAGTATGTGAAGGAGGTGCAGTTTTATCCCCTGAATCCCGGCTCTGTTTAAATAAGAAATAGTCTCCAGTACCTGAGCGGTTCCTTCACCGGGCAGGCCCAGAATGGTATGCACGATAACATCAATATGTAACCGGCGTAGCTGTAAAACAGCCTGATCGAAACAGGATAATTCATAACCTCTTCGGATGAGCCTGGCAGTATTCGGATGAATGGTCTGTAATCCTAATTCTACCCAGACGGGTTTGATTTGATTCAATCGTCCCAGCAATTCCAGTACATCCGGACCCAGACAGTCCGGTCTGGTCCCGATAGAGAGTGCAGCAATGTCCGGATGTGTGATGGCCTCTGTAAAGATTTTCTCCAGATAATCTGCCGGCGCATAAGTATTGGTGTATGCCTGAAAATAAGCGATATAACGTTTTACAGGTTTCTTACCCTGCAAAGCCTTTTTCTGTGATTCAATTTGTTCCCGGATAGAAAGTGTGCGGTCTGCCGCAAAATCACCGGAGCCACCGGCACTGCAGAATATGCATCCATGGCTGCCCAGAGTACCATCCCTGTTGGGACAGGTCATCCCTCCGTTCAGAGAGACTTTATATATTTTTTCACCGAACAGTTCCCTTAAATGAAAATCAAGGGAACGATAAGGCTTTTCACCCCATTTTTGCATGATTTATAGTCCTTTAGTGTATTAAATTCTTCTATTCCCTATCATAACATTGCGAGGTAGGGATTTCAAGGAAAATAACAATCCCTTGTTTTTTCATTTAAGAAATGCTATCATAAATTTAGAAAAATAATTACGCAATGACCTGGTCCGCCCCCTTCTCTTTCAGTACACTGCCTACATCTACAAAGCGTCTTAATCAGCAAAACCCAATTTCAAGAAATTTTTCGCTGTAGTATAAAAGTGTGTTTGAAAACAGGAATAGAATATCCATTACATAAGGAAACTATGGAGTAAGTATACTAATATCTATAATATGACAATAATTTGCAAAGGAGATTATTTATGAAGCTGAACGAAGAGATGGAAGAAAAGCTTGTGCTTGTTATACAGGCAGTTCTTGGTGTATTGATTATTGCATTGTCTGTAAGAAACAGTACCAGGATGCAGTCTGACAAAATGAAGAAGGTTCTGGATGCTGATGCAAAGCAGATTGGCAGGCTGCATAAGAAAGAATATAAGTTACAGAAAAAGTTAATGTCCAGAAAATATAAAAATAAATTCAAAAATCTGAAAACAAAATAGGGGGAAAGGGGCAAGAACACTGATAATGGGGTTCTTGCTTTTTTTTGTAACTACTTGCGGCTTATTGGTGATTATGATAAAATAAATCCATCATGGAAAATTCTGCGATTTTGTTAATCATTTGATAAAAAGGCAGAAGGAAGAGAAAAGTCATTATTCAGTTGTCCTGGGAATGGGTCAGTTTTCAATTTGACCGGTATCAGTCCCGGGAATTTTAAAGCTCGAATAGTTGCAGGAAAGGAATCCCAAGATGAGTATATTAATTAAAAACGGCAGGGTGATTGACCCGGATACGAAGCTGGATGACCAGTGTGACATCCTGATTAAAGGTGACAAGATTGAAAAAGTAGGCAGGGATCTGAAAGAAAAAGCAGACACAACGATTGATGCTGCCGGATATTATGTAATGCCCGGACTAATCGATATGCATGTGCATTTAAGAGATCCGGGATATACTTATAAAGAAACAGTTGAGTCAGGAGCATTAGCCGCAGCAAAGGGCGGATTTACAACAGTGCTTGCCATGCCCAATACTAAGCCGGTAACCGACGATAAAACAAGACTTCGTTATGTAATGAATAAAGCAAAAACGAATTCGGTAATCCATGTGCTTCAGGTAGGTGCGATTACAAAAGGCCAGGAGGGAACGGAACTGGCTGATATTGAAGGGATGATTGATGCAGGTGCACCTGCAATCAGTGAAGATGGAAAATCAGTTATGAATTCCAGACTTTACCGTAAAGCGATGCAGATTGCTGCAGCTAGAAATATACCGGTACTTGCTCATTGTGAGGATATTGATCTGGTAGAAGGAGGCGTTGTAAACGCTGACTGCCATACCAAAAAAATGCATTTAAAAGGAATTACAAATGCGGTGGAGGACGTTATTGTAGCAAGAGATATTTTTCTTGCTAAGGAAACAGGAGCAGCACTTCATCTCTGCCATTGTTCTACCAAAGACAGTGTGAGAATGGTAGAAGAGGCAAAAGCGGACGGCATCCGGGTAACGGCAGAAGTATGTCCCCATCATTTCACCCTTACTTCCGATGATATTAAGGAAAATGACGCAAATTACAAAATGAATCCGCCACTTCGTACAAAAGAGGATAAGGAAGCATTATTGCTGGGATTAAAGAATGACATTATGGATGTAATTGCCACAGATCATGCTCCACACAGTGAAGAAGAAAAGAGCAGATCTATAGAACGTGCGCCATTTGGGATTACAGGCCTGGAGACAGCGGTAGCCTTAACGGTTACAGAACTGGTAAAAAAGGATATCATTACCCCTATGCAGATGGCAGAGAAAATGAGTTATAATCCGGCGAGGATAGCGGGTCTTACGGACCGCGGATCTCTGGCAGAAGGAAAAGCCGCAGATATCGTATTAATCGATCCGGATGAAGCTTATACTATCAATAAAAAAGAATTTGCATCAAAAGGGAAGAACACACCGTTTGATGGAAGAAAAGTAACCGGCAGGGTAAAAGTTACGATCTGTGACGGTGAGATTGTATTTAAGGATAAATAATCAGGAAAACAGGAGGATTTTTAAGAAATGATTCAGAAATTAATAAGCAAAATACAGAAAACACATGCACCGATTGTAGTAGGATTAGACCCGATGTTAGGCTATATTCCGGATCATATTAAAAGCAAGGCATATGCAGAATTCGGAGAGACCTTAGAAGGCGCTGCAGAGGCTATCTGGCAGTTTAATAAAGAGATTGTAGATCATACTTATGATATCATACCTGCTGTAAAACCACAGATTGCCATGTATGAGCAGTTTGGTATTGAAGGATTAAAAGCATTTAAAAAGACCGTAGATTATTGTAAAGAAAAAGACCTGGTTGTAATCGGAGATGTAAAAAGAGGAGATATCGGTTCTACATCTGCAGCATATGCAGTGGGTCATCTTGGAAAAGTACAGGTGGGAAGTAAAACATATACAGCCTTTGATGAAGACTTTGCAACTGTTAATCCTTATCTGGGGTCAGATGGAATCAAGCCATTTATCGATGTCTGCAAAGAAGAGAAAAAAGGGCTGTTCATTTTGGTGAAAACTTCCAATCCATCCAGCGGGGAATTCCAGGACCAGTTGGTCGACGGGAAGCCGCTCTATGAACTAGTGGGCGAAAAAGTAGCTCAATGGGGCGAAGAATGCATGGGCGATTCTTACAGCTACGTTGGAGCTGTAGTTGGCGCAACTTATCCTGAAATGGGAAAAGTACTTCGTAAAATAATGCCGAAAGCTTATATTCTGGTTCCCGGTTACGGAGCACAAGGTGGAAAAGGCGCAGATCTGGTACATTTCTTTAATGAAGATGGTCTGGGTGCTATCGTAAACTCCTCCAGGGGAATCATAGCTGCTTATAAGCAGGAACAATATTTGAAATTCGGAGCAGAAAACTTCGGTGAAGCTTCCAGGGCTGCAGTAGAAGATATGGTAGCAGACATTGACGGTGCTTTAAAGAACCGCGGATAAAGCAATCATATAATAAGGAAGATACCAGACAAGCTCTAGAGCGTGTTTGAAAATTCATTCCTGCCATCTGCACGCCCCACTTAGAGGCATATTTGCCCCGAATTCAGGTTGCGTAGCCCGCTACGCGCCCTTCATCCGGGACAAATCTCCCACAAACTGTGACGCACAGCTGCCAGAAAGCAATTTTAAAACAAGCTCTAGTACTCCATCCGAATAGCAACAATAGTAACAGCACTGCCTGTTTTGCCATTTGCCGCGTTGTCGTCAGTTAGCGGAGGAACCACTCCGCTTCCATACTTCGCCTTGCAGGCTTACAAAATATTCAGCACTGTCACTATCATTACTGTTCTGTGGAGCACTAGCATTTATTGGGAATTCAAGCTTTATGGACTACCAGGGAACAGAAAGGAGTTAACATGGCAGAAAAAGTGAAAGAAAAAATAAAAGAAAAAAGCAGAATTATAAGCCAGGAAAAAATTGCCGGGGATGTATACAGCATGTGGCTGGATTCTGAACAGATTACGGAACACGCGAAACCAGGACAGTTTATATCGGTATTCAGCAGGGATGGGAGCCGTCTGCTGCCAAGACCCATCAGTATCTGTGAAGTAAATAAAGAAAAAAAAGCGCTGCGCATTGTCTATCGCGTAGTGGGAAAAGGCACTGATGAGTTCTCCGGATTAGGAGAAGGCGACCAGATTGAAATTATGGGGCCTCTGGGAAATGGATTTCCCCTGGACCGTATGGAAGAAGGCAGGAAAGCCTTTTTAATTGGCGGCGGTATCGGTATTCCTCCAATGGTGCAGCTTGCAAAAGAATTAAAAGGGGAAAAACAAGCCATCGTGGGTTACCGGGATGAGTTGTTCTTAACCGGTGAATTGAATACTTATGCAGAAGTATATATCGCAACCGAAGATGGAAGTGCGGGCACTAAGGGAAATGTTCTGGATGCAATAAAAGAAAATGGACTGACGGCAGATGTGATCTACGCATGTGGGCCAACCCCGATGCTGCGTGCACTGAAATCATATGCAGAGGAAAATGGTATCGAATGCTGGCTCTCATTAGAAGAGAGAATGGCATGTGGAATAGGTGCCTGCCTTGCATGTGTATGCCAGTCCAAAGAATTGGATGAACACTCCCAGGTACACAATAAACGTATCTGTAAAGACGGACCGGTATTCTTATCAACGGAAATAGATTTATAAAAGCCGCAGTAAATGCGGCATTGGAGGAAAAAGCGAAATTATGTTAAATACAAGTGTAGAAATTGCCGGGGTGCAATTTAAAAACCCTGTTATGACTGCATCCGGGACATTCGGTTCCGGTTCGGAATACAGCGAATTTGTGGATTTGAATACCCTGGGAGCGGTAGTGACCAAGGGTGTGGCAAATGTGCCATGGGCTGGAAATCCCACTCCACGTATTGCAGAGACCTATGGAGGAATGATAAATGCCATAGGGCTGCAGAATCCCGGGATGGAGACTTTCTGCAAGAGAGATATTCCGTTTCTGAAGCAGTTTTCAACAAAGATTATTGTAAATGTATGTGGAAAAACTACAGAAGATTATTGCCAGGTGGTAGAACGCCTTGCAGAAGAGCCGGTTGACCTTCTGGAGATAAATATCTCCTGTCCGAATGTAAAAGAAGGTGGTATTGCATTTGGACAGGATCCAAAAGCGGTTGAACACATTACCAGGGAAGTAAAGAAAAGAGCAAAGCAGCCGATTATCATGAAATTAAGTCCCAATGTTACAGATATAACCGTGATGGCGAAGGCTGCCGAAGCGGGAGGTGCAGATGCACTTTCCCTGATCAATACACTGACCGGGATGAAGATTAATGTACAAAAAAGATGCTTTGCACTGGCAAATAAAACAGGCGGACTTTCCGGCCCTGCGATAAAACCAGTTGCAGTCCGCATGGTCTATCAGGTAGCAAATGCCGTAAAGCTTCCAATCATCGGTATGGGAGGAATCGCCACTGCGGAAGATGCACTGGAGTTTATACTTGCAGGTGCGACTGCCATATCAGTGGGAACGGCAAATTTTAATAATCCCACAGCAATTGCAGAGATAGTAAAAGGCATTGAGGAGTATCTGATTGAAAATAAAATCGACGATATACGAGAATTAATAGGAGCAGTAAAATAGCAAGCCAAGAGGCAGACAGGAGAATAATGAAATGGAAGCATACAAACAGGAGTTTATAGAATTTATGGTGGATTGCCAGGTATTAAAATTTGGTGATTTTGTAACGAAGAGTGGAAGAAAAACCCCGTTTTTTGTAAACACAGGTTTTTACCGGACAGGCGCACAGCTTCGTAAGCTGGGAGAATACTATGCAAAAGCCATCAACGAAAAATTCGGATTTGACTTTGACGTATTATTTGGACCGGCATATAAAGGAATCCCGCTTACCGTAGCAACTACTATGGCAATTAGTGAATTTTATGGTAAAGATATCAGATACTGTTCTAACCGTAAAGAAGTAAAAGATCATGGTGACAAAGGAATTCTTTTGGGCAGTCCGATTAATGATGGTGATAAGATCGTAATTATCGAAGATGTTACCACTGCAGGTACGTCTATTCAGGAAACACTTCCAATCATCAAAGCACAGGGTGCGGTAACGCCGCTGGGATTAGTAGTTTCTGTAGACCGTATGGAAAAAGGACAGGGAAGCAAAAGCGCTCTTCAGGAAATTCAGGAGACATACGGACTAGAAACAACTGCTATTGTTACAATGGCAGAGGTAGTAGAACATCTGTACAACAAAGAATATAAAGGCAAAATTATTATTGATGACGCCTTAAAAGCTGCAATTGATGCATATTATGTACAGTACGGAGCAGAATAATTAGGCGCGGTCAGCGCTGCAATATAAAAGGAGGCTATACCATGAATGAGAAGATTTACAAAACAATGAGCAGTGTAGGAGCAGGCAATATTGTGGTTGGCATTACTGTTATGGTAACAGGGATTGCAAGTGGAATCTTGTTAATTGTACATGGAGCAAAGCTTTTGAGGGCAAAAAAGAATGTAATGTTCTAGTATCGAGGTATTTTCGTGAAAAAGGAAACTAAAAGAAAGATTAAGTGGATAAGCGTAGTATTATTTATGATCTACCTTATCTTACTGACATACTTCCTGTTTTTTGCAGAAAGTTATGGCAGAGTATTATCAGAACGGGAATACAGTTATAACTTACAGCCCTTAAAGGAAATTAAACGCTTTTGGATATATAGAGAACAGCTGGGATTTTTTGCGGTGTTTACTAATATTATTGGAAATGTACTGTGCTTTGTGCCATTTGGAGCGATTTTTCCGGTGCTGAACCGAAAAACGAGACATTTTGTGGTAATTGTTCTGCTGAGTTTTCAGTTCAGTTTGATTGTAGAATGCATCCAGCTTATTTCAAAGGTGGGAAGTTTTGATGTAGACGACCTTTTATTGAATACCATCGGTGGTATGATTGGTTATCTGGTGTTTTGTGTTTGTAACAGAGTGAGGAGAAATATATATGGCTAGGAAACCAATGTATTCATTTGCTGAAAAAAAACATTCAAAGCGTGGAATTACAGCTTCAGTCCTGGGCGGTGTATCCTTTTTGATCTTCTGTGTACTGGCTTATCTGTCCTTTTATTTCAGAGGACAGGGAGGACAGTACCTGGGAGCGATTGGACTTACCGCTATGATCATGTCTTTTGCAGGTTTAATTCTTGGATTTTTGAGTTTGACGGAAAAGAATTCCATATCTTTTTTTCCGAAGCTTGGAGCAATCTTGAATGGTGTAATATTTCTGGGATGGGTAGCAATATTTTTGATTGGAGTAGGAAAGTAGGCGAATGAAATGAACAGATTAGAAGCCCAGATGAATTTTATAATGGAAGTGGATAAATTAAAAAAAATCACAAGACAAAGTTATATTTCAGATGGCAGCAGGCATGAAAATGATACGGAGCACTCCTGGCACTTAGCTATGATGTGTGCGGTCTTAAGCGAACATGCCAATGAAGAAATAGATGTTTTAAAAACGATTACAATGGTATTGATACATGATATCGTGGAAATAGATGCCGGCGATACTTATGCTTATGATGAAAAAGGAAATGAGACGAAGCGTGAGCGTGAAGTGAAAGCGGCAGACAGAATCTTCAACCTCCTTCCTGAAGATCAGGCTGCTTATATGCGGGAGTTGTGGGAAGAATTTGAGTCGGCCAAGACGCCGGAAGCAAAATTTGCCCTGACTTTGGATAAAGTACAGCCGGTGATGTTAAATGATGCATCAAAAGGCAAGGCTTGGAGAGAGCATGAAGTAAAAGAAATGCAGATTATGGATCGCAATAAAGATACCCATAAAGGTTCTGAGGCAATTTGGGATTTCTGTGAAGAAATTATAGACCGGAATATTGCGAATGGAAATATCAGGTCCGGAAAATAAAATTCCCGATCTGAAAGGTATTAATGGAGTTAAGGAGGATGTTATGGACCTGGAAGAAGCGAAAATTTATCAGGAGCGTTATGATCTTTCCATGGAGCGTATCGCTCAAATAGCAGCAGAAGAAACAGTAGCGGCGCCCTTTATTGATTATTTTCAAAAAATGGCGTCTTTTATCATGGAAATAAAAGTTCTGTTTGAAAAATTATGCAGCGGGGAACTGAATGCATACAGCTGTGAACAGTGGGAGGAACTGAATCATTCATTATATGAAGACATACTTCCTGAGCATTACGATAACAGTTACGGAAATCCGGAATATGCGGTAAGTAAACTGGGAGAAATTCACGGCAGAATACTAAGTTTTCTATACACAGAACTGCGCGGAATGATTGCGTTTGCCTTTGAGGGCAGAATGTGGGACATGGTAATCATATGCGAAGTATTTATTGAGATCTATAATTGTTTTGAGGAAGAAGAACTTCCTGTTTACAAGAAAATACAGCAGATCCTTTACTGGTTTATCAGTGATTACAGCGATAGGACAGTAACCAGAAGAATTCAGGAGTCCGTAGACCCGAATCTGGATTTTGCAGTACAGCTTATTATGAATGAAGATTTGTCAGATCTTCGATATCTCTATAAGTTCGGCGAATATATAACAGAGAATGAAAGAAAAACAGCAGAATATCTGAATTACCTTGACCAGAAAACCATTGATCTGATGGCATCTACTTATACGGAAGGATATCGCATTGGTTTCGAAAAAGCGAAGATAGACCTGTCCTCAAAAGAAACTGTAAATATCCGTTACAATCTGGGATTTGAAAGAATGATTCGCAAGGCAATCCAAAACTTTGAGAAAATGGGGCTGCGTCCGGTAATCTACCGCTCAGCAGTGAATAGCATCAATAAGCGCCAGCAGCTGCGCATAGGATATTATGGCGCAATTCCGAATAAACAATTTGACTACGATCACAGAGCAGATAATGCAATTTATCTGGATAAGCCATTTGTAGAGCGTAAGCTGGGGGTTCTTCGCACTGCTTATGAAAAGTATAAAGATCTGGCTAACCGTCATGCAGGACCTGCATGTGTTGAAATTTTCGGAGAGCAGCCTTTTATACCGGAGAATAAGCCGGCAGCTTATCATATGTCCGAGAAGCAGGAAAAGCTTACTGTATTCTATAACAACGAATCTTCACAGATCACAAATCGTTATATCAAAGGTGAGGAGCGGAGTTTTACAATTATAGCATTTCCGATTCCCGAAATTGGGGAGCAGTTTGAAGAGATTTTCAGGGAAGTAATTAAACTGAATACGCTGGACTATCATTTATATGAAAGAATTCAGCAGACCATAATAGATGCTCTTGACCAGGGAAGCTGTGTTCATATAGTAGGTAAAGGAGATAATCATACTGATTTGACCGTACAGCTTCATGAACTTAAAGATCCGGCAGTACAGACGAATTTTGAGAACTGTGTGGCAGATGTCAATATACCGGTGGGAGAAGTATTTACTTCACCAAAGCTTGCGGGAACATCCGGCGTGCTTCAGGTAAAGGAGGTTTACCTCAATGAACTTAAGTATGTAGATTTATCCATTACCTTTGAAGATGGAATGATCAAAGAATATACCTGCGGTAATTTTGAAAAAGCAGAAGAGAATAAGCGCTATATCTTAGAAAATGTACTATATCATCATGAATCACTGCCTATGGGAGAATTTGCAATAGGCACTAATACTACTGCTTACGCAATGGCCAGAAAGTATAAGATTTCAGATAAGCTGCCAATTCTCATAGCGGAAAAAATGGGTCCGCATTTTGCAGTGGGAGACACTTGCTACAGCTGGTCTGAAGATATCGCTGTCCACAATCCGGACGGAAAGGAAATCATCGCCAAAGACAATGAAGTTTCACTTTTACGAAAAGAAGATATTGGGAAAGCTTATTTGGGCTGCCATACCGATATCACCATACCATATGATGAACTACAGCTTATTGAGGCAGTAAAGAATGACGGTACAAAAACTGAGATTATACGGGATGGTAAATTTGTTCTGGAAGGAACACAAGAGCTGAATGAAGCTTTGGGGGAATTCACTGTGAAATCCTGATGCATTTCGCAGCTCTGCCCGCTTACAATCCGATGGGAGCCAGTCGGATTGTAAGGAGGCACTCGGCAGAGAAACGCATCACTTCATAGGTATAATCTTTTCTGGCTATTGTGCCATACTACGCAAACATATGATTTTTTAAATATATATTATAAACAATATGAGTATAATAAAAAACCGATTGACTTTTTTGATATAATATGATATTATACTTTTATCTTAAGTAATTCTGGCAATTCAGCCAATAATTCACACAGAAAAAATTGCATATGGTATGCAGCATAATTTTGAAGTGCCGTCTTTTTATATGTAGAATGCGGAAGAAATACCAGAGTCTGTTTTAAAATCTATGCCATCAATCTGCACAACTCTTCCTCAATATAGAGCACAATCTTATTGATCCAGATAATTTAAAAACGCTCCGGATTTACTTTTGCAATTCCATTATAAATGAAACACTTAGAATCGGAGGGCAGATGGGGTGTAGTAAAAAGGAATTGAATGGGAAGTCCCATAAATCGTTGATGCTTCCAACGGTAGATTTTTGCTTTAAGGAGTTAATGTTAAATGAAAAAGTCCGCAGAGGTTTTATTTCGGCATTATTAGATAAAAAACCGGAGGAAATCAAAGAAATCACACTACTTCCTACCATATTAAGGAAAGAGTATAAAGACGATAAGATAGGAATCTTAGATGTCCGGGTTATTTTCAACAATGAATCTCAGATAGATCTAGAAATGCAGGTGGGCCCATTTGATTTTTGGGCAGAGAGAACTGTTTTTTACCTATGCAGAATGTATACGGAGCAGATTAAAGAAGGGGATTCTTACGGAACCCTCATGAAGTGTATCCATATTGGAATACTGGACTTTAAATTGTTTGATAACATGGAGAATTTCTATTCCTCTTTTCATTTACGGGAGGATACCTGCGGAATGTTATATACGGATCAACTGGAATTTCATGTATTGGAATTAACCAAATTGCGGGAGCGAGAATATCCGGATAGTGAAATATACCAATGGGCAAAGTTTTTAAGTGGAAAAAGTGAGGAGGAATTCAGGGAAATGGCTGAGAAAAATGAATATATTAATGAAGCTTATGAAATATTAAAACATTTAAGTGAAGATGAAAAGAAACGAATGGAATATGAGGCGCGGGAGAAAGCGCTTAGAGATTATAATCATCAGATGTACTGGGCTGAAAAAAGAGGATTGGAGAGAGGGATTCAGCGGGGAGTAAATGAAGGAAAAAAAGAAATGGCATTAAAATTGCTGAAAGAAAATATTTTAGTCGATCTGATAGCATTGGCAGCAGGAGTGTCAACAGAACAAGTGGAAGCCTGGAGAAATGAAAATGTGTTAACACACCATGCTATATAGCTGCATCTTTTGATTTTTCCTTTCGGAAATCCGTAGGGGAGATCCCCATCTGCTTTTTAAATATTTTTGTAAAATAACAGGGATTAGAAAAGCCAGTCATTCCGGAAACTTCGGTTACCGTATGATCTGATTCCAAAAGAATAGGCAGGCTTTGTTCAATCCGATAGGAGAGCAGGTAATCAAAAAGTGATTCATTCATATGCTTTTTAAAAAAACGGCAGCATTCACTTCGGCATAAACCCGCAGAAGAGGCGATATTTTCTAAAGTTATTTTTTCTGAATAGTGGCTGTGAATAAAGGAAAGTATAGATTTCAGGCGTTCTATATTTTTTACTTGCGAGGACGCACTGGTACTGGGGGCAGGACTGTGATTTTCGCATATAAGAATCCAGATGTGATACAAAAGCATCTGCATACGCATCTCCCATACGGGCGGCTTATCACAGCTAAGCTGATACAGCAAAGAAAGGTCATCCAGTATGTCAGCGTGCCATTTAATATTTCGGGTAAAATGGAGCGAAGATAAAAGGGAATCTTTCAATATCGTTTCTACATACTTTTCGTTAATCAGGCTGGAGTCATACCCATAAAGCGCCCGAGGATGAAAAGTCGTAGAGATATAAGTACAGTCCGAAGAATTATGCATATGTCCGGTGTGCAGCGTGTTCCCATTACCGAACAGACCTTCTCCCGCCTTGATATGATAGAGCGTTTCATTGATCTGGTAATCCATTTCCCCTTTCAGAACAAGGGTCATTTCAATTTCCGGATGCCAATGCCAGAGAAAAGAGCCGCTCTCATATTGTGAAAGAACTTCAAAACTAACATAGATAGGAAAATTATAGTTGCCGTGAAGTTTCAATTCTCTTTGATCAGTATTAATCTCAATCTGCATAATTTAAAATCCTTTCCCGGGGAGTGCGGTAAAAACTCAACCCAATGATGAACATACATTTCTCTTTTGATATGCATTTCTGTTTTCCAACGCACAGCTTAGCTTCAGAAGGTGCATCTTGGGTTTTGACTTAGAAGCTGCTTATTTGAAATCTCAATATAGTTATATAATTGGAAAATATAATTGTTGTATTTATCTTAAACTCTCATTATAATCATAGTATAAAAGAAGTTTAGACAAAGGTCAACAGAAAACATATGAAATGAATAGAAGGGATGAAACAGAGATGAAATTAGAAAATGTATCTTCATTATTAGAGAGCAATTCATCAAAAGTGCTATTAAGAGATTTATATGGAGAAGAAAAGATCGCAGAGAATGCAGCAAGGTATCAGCATGTTGCGGAAAAATTTGCAGAGGAATTTAAGAACGATGAGTTTGAATTCTTTTCCGCACCGGGAAGAACAGAAATCGGCGGAAATCATACAGACCATAATCATGGAAAAGTTCTGGCTGGAAGTATTCAGTTAGACTGTGTTGCAGCGGCAAGTAAAAATAGCAGCAATATCGTAAATATCATTAGTGAAACCTATGATCAGCATTTGCAGATCAGCTTAGATGACCTGGAGCCTTCGGAAGCACATGCGGGTACACCGGACTTATTGAAAGGAATTTTAAAAGGTTTCTTAGAAGAAGGATATGCAATCGGTGGCTTTGATGCTTATGTTACAACCAATGTAATTGGAGCAGCGGGAGTGAGTTCTTCTGCATCTTTTGAAATGTTAATCTGCAGTATGGTAGATTATTTCTTTAATGATTTAAAATTGAATACAGTTGCTTATGCAAAGATCGGTAAGTATTCCGAAAATAAATACTGGAATAAACAGTCCGGACTTTTAGACCAGATGGCATGTGCTTGTGGTGGTATTGTTGCAATGGATTTCAAGAATCCGGATCAGCCGGTAATTGAAAAAATAGATTTTAGTTTTGACAGTATTAACTACGACTTAATTATAGTAAACACAGGAAAAGGACATGCGGATTTAAGTGCAGAATATTCTTCTGTCCCAATAGAAATGAAAAAAGCGGCTGCATTCTTCGGAAAAGAAACATTATCAGAGGTGTCTCTGGAAGAATTCCTGAAGAATGTCACAGAAGTTCGTAAGAGTGCAGGAGATCGTGCTGTTATGCGTGCGCTGCATTTCTTTACAGAAAACCAGAGAGTGGATGCGCAGGTAGCAGCATTGAAAAGCCAGCAATATGAGGAATTCCTCAAATTAATTACAGCATCCGGTAATTCTTCCTGGAAATGGCTGCAGAACTGCTACTCCATTGAAAACTATGATGAGCAGTCTGTTACCGTTGCCCTGGCTTTGACAGAACTATTTCTGGATCGTATTCAAGGCGGCGCCTGCCGTGTACATGGGGGCGGCTTTGCAGGTGTTATTCTTACATTGCTTCCTAAGGAATATACAGCAGAGTACTCAAAGTATATGGAAGAGAAGCTGGGTGAAGGATGTGTATATGTAATGAATATCAGGAAATATGGTGCAATCCATATGGATTTAAATAAAGACTGATTGACCGGGATCATGGAAGTGATATAAATTTACTTAAAAAGGACAGAGCGGCGGGAATTATTCTCTATGAATATACCCGTCTGTATGTTCTTTTTCTATTTGATGGGGCAATTCCAAAAATGATTTTGCGATTTTGTTGACAATGTTCCAATCTCTTAGTAGAATAAAAGCGAAGCATTCGATAAAAAATTAAAATCAATCGATAAAAGGAGATATGTACAATGGCAAAAGTAGGAATTGTAATGGGAAGCGACTCAGATATGCCGGTAATGGCTAAGGCAGCTGATATTTTAGACAAATTAGGTGTAGAATATGAAATAAATATCCTTTCAGCTCACAGAGAGCCAGATGTATTTTTCGAATATGCAAAATCTGCAGAAGAAAAAGGTTGGAAAGTTATTATTGCAGGAGCAGGTATGGCAGCTCATCTGCCTGGTATGTGCGCAGCTATTTTCCCAATGCCTGTTATTGGTATCCCAATGCATACATCATCCCTTGGAGGAAGAGATTCACTTTACTCTATCGTACAGATGCCATCCGGAATTCCCGTTGCGACAGTGGCAATTAACGGAGGCGCGAATGCGGGAATTTTAGCAGCTAAGATCCTTGCTACATCAGATGAAGAATTATTAGGAAGATTAAAAGCATATTCAGCTGAATTAAAAGAGCAGGTTATGGCAAAAGATGCAAAATTGCAGGAAGTCGGTTACAAAGAATACAAATAGTCATACCTATAACAAAAGCTGTAATCAGTCAAACACAACTAATTCACAATTTGAGAGTATAATAGAAAAACCACATTAGGAGGAAGAACAATAATGGATTACAAGAAAGCAGGCGTTGATATAGAAGCGGGATACAAGTCCGTAGAACTTATGAAGGAACATATTAAGAAAACTATGAGACCGGAGGTTCTTACCAATATCGGCGGATTTTCAGGTGCGTTTTCCATGAGTGCATTTAAAAATATGGAGAAGCCTACATTGGTGTCAGGAACGGATGGCGTAGGTACAAAGCTGAAGCTGGCGTTTATTCTGGACAAACATGATACGGTAGGTATCGACTGCGTTGCTATGTGTGTAAATGATATTGCGTGTGCAGGCGGAGAACCATTATTTTTCCTGGACTATATCGCATGTGGTAAAAATGTACCGGAAAAGATTGCGACAATTGTAAGCGGTGTGGCAAATGGATGTGAGCAGTCTAATGCGGCATTAATTGGCGGTGAAACTGCAGAAATGCCAGGCTTTTATCCGGAAGATGAATATGATCTTGCAGGTTTTGCAGTAGGAGTAGTAGATGAGAAGAATCTGATTACCGGTAAAGAATTAAAAGCAGGTGATGTATTAATTGGTATCGCATCATCCGGTGTACATAGTAATGGTTTTTCACTGGTACGTAAAGTCTTTAAAATGGAAAAAGATGTTTTAGAAACTTATCATGAGGAACTCGGAAAGACTCTGGGCGAAGCGCTTCTGGCACCTACGAAGATTTATGTTAAGGCACTTAGAAATGTAAAAGAGGCAGGGGTTACAATTAAGGGATGCAGCCATATTACAGGTGGCGGATTCTATGAAAATGTACCGAGAATGCTTCCGGATGGAGTTCGTGCTGTAATAAAGAAAGACAGTTACGACGTACCGGCTATCTTTAAGATGCTGGCCAGAGAAGGACAAATCGAAGAAGAAATGATGTACAATACTTATAATATGGGTCTTGGCATGATCGTTGCAGTTGATCCGGCAGATGCAGAAGCAGTTGTAAAGGCAATTGAAGCATCCGGAGAGAGTGCATATGTAGTAGGTCAGATTGAAGCAGGTGAAAAAGGAGTAACATTATGCTAAAAATTGCAGTATTGGTATCTGGAGGCGGTACCAATCTCCAGGCAATTATTGACGGAATAGCAAATGGAAGCATAACTAACACGAATATTGCCGTTGTAATAAGTAACAATAAAAATGCCTATGCTCTTGAACGTGCCAAACAGAATCATATAGCCAATGTATCTGTTTCCCCAAAAGATTATGATAACCGCGCCGCATTCAATGAGGCTCTTTTGCACACGATACAATCCCATGGGGCAGATCTGGTTGTTCTAGCCGGCTGTCTGGTGGTAATACCGGAAATTATGGTTCAGGCATTTCCAAATAAGATCATCAATGTACATCCGGCATTAATACCGGCGTTTTGTGGAACTGGTTATTATGGTTTAAAGGTGCATGAAGCAGTATTGGAGCGTGGTGCAAAGGTGACCGGCGCTACCGTACATTTTGTGGATGAAGGTACCGATACAGGTCCGATCATCTTACAAAAAGCAGTGGATGTGCATCAGGATGATACACCTGAGAAATTGCAGCAGCGTGTAATGATGGAAGCTGAATGGAAGATTATGCCGGAAGCAATTAATTTAATAGCCAATGGAAGAATTACAGTAAAAGACCACAAGGTTTGGATAGCAGATTAGAGCAATATGCTTCATAGCCTGTGTAAAATGAACTTGCACAGTGCCAACTTCATGCACAGTGCGAATGTTATTCACAGTGCGAGCGTTATTCACAGTGCGAACGTTATTCACAGTATGAACGTTGCTCACACTACTTATTTATGCAGTATCGCAGGCAGGTTTGCGATATGCAGCGGGATTAAAAATGAAAGAAGGAAACAAATTCATGAAAATACTAATCGTAGGCAGCGGCGGCAGAGAACATGCCATCGCCTGGAAAGTAGCCCAGAGCCCGAAGGCAGATAAGATTTATTGTGCACCAGGAAATGCAGGAATTGCAGAATATGCAGAATGCGTAGATATTGGTGCGATGGAATTTGAAAAACTGGTGGCATTTGCCAAAGAGAAAGAAATTGACCTTACAATTATCGGCATGGATGATCCCCTTGTTGGTGGAGTAGTAGATGCATTTGAAGCAGAAGGATTAAGAGTATTTGGTCCGCGTAAAAATGCTGCTATACTGGAAGGCTCCAAAGCATTTTCGAAGGATCTGATGAAAAAGTATCATATTCCAACGGCCGGTTATGAAAATTTTGATGACCCTCAGGAAGCGATAGCTTACCTGAAGACTGCAGCGTTTCCTATCGTTTTAAAGGCAGATGGATTAGCTCTTGGCAAGGGAGTTTTAATTTGCAATACACTGGAAGAAGCAGAAGAGGGCGTTAAGGCAATTATGCTGGATAAACAGTTTGGAAGTGCCGGAAACCGCCTGGTAGTAGAAGAGTTTATGACAGGGCGGGAAGTATCTGTCCTCTCCTTTGTGGATGGCAAAACGATCAAAACAATGACCAGTGCCCAGGACCATAAGCGTGCAGGTGACGGGGATACGGGGCTTAACACAGGCGGTATGGGAACATTTTCACCCAGTCCTTTTTATACGAAAGAGGTTGATGATTTCTGTAACCAGTATGTTTACCAGGCAAGTGTAGACGCTATGGCATCAGAAGGAAGAGAATTCAAAGGCATTATATTCTTTGGATTGATGCTTACGGATAACGGTCCAAAGGTACTGGAATATAATGCAAGATTTGGAGATCCGGAAGCGCAGGTTGTATTGCCAAGAATGAAAAATGACATCGTAGATGTATTTGAGGCTTGTATAGACGGTACTTTAGACCAGATTGATCTTCAGTTTGAAGATAATGCAGCAGTTTGTGTTGTTCTGGCTTCTGACGGATATCCGGTAAAATACGATAAAGGACTTCCAATTAGCGGTTTTGATAACTTTAAAGATAAAGAAGGATACTATGTTTTCCATGCGGGCACGAAAACTTCCGAAAAGGGAATCGTGACGAATGGAGGACGAGTTCTGGGTGTAACTGCAAAAGGTACTGATTTAAAAGAAGCCAGGGCAAATGCCTATAAAGCAGTTGACTGGATAACATTTGACAACAAATATTACCGAAATGATATTGGTAAGGCGATTGATGAGGCATAATGCCTGCCAAAATAATGAAAAGGGGTAAAGTATGAAGATTTTAAAAGGAACATGGAAGTACCAGATTGTTTTGGCAATGCTGATGTTATGGCTTTCTTCCATGACTGTTTTTGCTACCAGCTCATCCGGGGATAACTCTCTGGCGACGCTTGGCATTGAAAACGCAGAAGTTTCACCGGAATTTTATTATTCTACAACAGAATATGAAGTGAAAGTCCCGGCCGGAACAAAATCATTGACGTTAGATCCGCAGCCTTCCGATGTGAATGCAGAGATTGCATCAATTGATGGAAATCAGCTGGATAATGGAAATGGTACCGTAACAATTACTGTTGCAGCTGAAGATGGGAGTAAGGCAGTTTATACGCTTCATGTAACAGCCGACGCAGCTGCACCTGCAGCTACAGAAGCAGAATCAGAAGCAGCAGCCAATCAGGCCGCAGCATCGGAATCACAGCCGGCAACTGAGAAAAAGACAGCACAGACAGAGGCAGTACAGAATGATACTGTGAAAATGTTAAATACACAGATGGATCAGGTGAATCAGAAGCTGGAACTGGCTATGAAAATATTATATGGTATGATTGCATTTGCTGTGATTTTACTCTTTATAATTATTAATCTGGCGCTCAAGAATAAAGATCTGAAGGATGATTTAAGGGAAGCGGAAAATACTTTGGATTTTAATACAAATGAATTTGCAAGAAAAGAGAAGACGCTGAGTTCTGATTATTATTATGCCCCGGTTCAGGAGATGCAGCCTGAAAGTACAGATGCTCCGGGAGTGCCATTAGAAAAAGTGCAGGAAACCACGGAAGAAGTTTTTGGAAATGGACAGGCTCAGGTGAAAGCTGATGTACTTACCAGAAAAGCGGAAGAGAAGCCAACAAATAATCAGGCTCCAAAAGCAGTAAAAAAAGTAAAGAAAGTTACGGAACAGCAGGATAGAAATGCGGCAGCCGGTACCGTACAGAAACCTGTAAATAACCAGCGTAATGCACAAAATCAACAGAAACAGCCGGCAGGAGAGAGAAGCCAGGGACAAAAAAGGGTGCAGGGTAAAAAGACTGCTCAGGGAAGACCGCAGCAGGGTCAGCCTAAACAGCAGAATCAGACCAGACAGCCAGAACAGTCAAGACCTCAAAATCAGGCAAGAACTCAAGGCCAGGTGAAACCACAGAATCAGGTTAATGCGCCGGATCAGGCAACACAGGCACAGCCAAAGGTACAGAAGCAGTCTAAGCCATCTGTTCAGCCAAAACAGCAGGGGAATGGCCAGCAGAATGCAGGAAATGTACAGCAGCCTGTAAAAAAGCAAAGACCGCCAAAGAAGGCACCGGTAGAAAATTCCAATCCTCAGGCAAATTTTCAGCAGACAGCAGATGAGAATCCGCCGGAAGTAGATGTAACCATGATCGACTTATAAAATATGTTTAAATATATTAGTTTTTAAAATGGGAATAGAGAGATGTCACTTAAGAATACTAAAGTGGATCTCTCTATTTTTAGATAGAAAATGCTGCACCATACCGGAATGCTAATTTGGGTTGACATATAATGACAGGTGTTATATTATAAATATAACAAACATAGGATAGAAGGGTGATACTATGATGATAAAAATAGATTTTCAAAGTGAAGAGGCACTATATATTCAACTTAGAAATCAGATCATATTGGGAATTGCTACTTCCAGCATCCAGGAAGGTGATGTTTTACCTTCTGTAAGACAGCTGGCGGAGGATATCGGGATCAATATGCATACAGTGAATAAAGCATATGCGGTATTAAAACAAGAAGGATTTGTGACGATTGACAGAAGAAGAGGAGCAATTATATCTCTGGATATCGATAAATTGCAGGCTTTAGAAGAAATGAAACAAAATTTACGTGTTTTGCTTGCAAAAGGCAGATGTAAACGCATTACAGGCCAGGAAGTTCACGCATTAGTGGACGAGATATTGGCAGAATATGAATAATAGCAGGAGGAGTATCTATGCATAAGGAATTTACAGATAGTGCGCAGACAGCATTAGTGCTTGCTAAGCAGGCGGCGAAGGAATGTGCACAGAGTTATATTGGTTCAGAACATTTACTGTTGGGACTGTTAAGAGAAAAAACAGGTACAGCACATATTGTGCTGGAAGAAGGCGGCGTAGAAGAAGAACAGCTGTTGGCTTTGATTGAACAGCTGATTGCTCCGGAGGGCGGTATTGCATTAGCTAATCCGGATGGATATACACCCCGTGCATCGGCAGTTTTAGAAAGCAGTGAAAAAGAAGCGTCTTTCTTTCAGATGGATGAAATTGGAACAGAACATATCCTGCTCTCTTTATTAAGGGATGTGGAATGTGTGGCAACACGATTGCTTCATACCATGGGAATACAGCTCCAGAAACTGTATATGGAAATCATGGGAATTATGGGTGCGGATGAGGAAACCTATAAGGCTTATCTGCAGGAAGTTAAGGCGTCCAAGGGTCGTCAGAAAAGTTCTGCTACACCAATGCTGGATCAGTACAGCCGTGATCTGACAGAACAGGCGAGTCAGGGTGAACTTGATCCGGTCATCGGAAGAGAAGAGGAAATAAAACGTATTATTCAGATTCTGAGCAGACGTACAAAGAATAATCCCTGCTTAATTGGAGAACCCGGAGTAGGTAAAACTGCCATTGCAGAGGGATTAGCGCAGAAAATTGTCGCCGGAGCAGTCCCCAGGACTATTCAGGATAAGCGTGTTGTAACATTGGATCTGGCAAGTATGGTAGCAGGATCTAAGTATCGTGGTGAATTTGAGGAACGAATTAAAAAAGTTATAAAAGAGGTAATGGATTGCAAAGATGTTCTTCTTTTCATAGATGAACTCCATACAATTATTGGAGCCGGGGGAGCAGAAGGCGCTATGGATGCTTCTAATATTTTAAAACCATCCCTTTCCAGAGGAGAGATACAGCTAATCGGTGCTACAACAATCGAGGAGTATCGCAAGTATATAGAGAAAGATCCTGCGCTTGAACGTAGATTTCAGCCGGTTACGGTAGAGGAACCAACAGAAGAAGAAGCAATAGAGATTTTAAAAGGATTGCGTCCGAGTTATGAGAAACATCATCGCGTCATCATCACAGATGATGCTATAGAATCAGCTGTAAAGTATTCTATGAGATTTATAAGCGACAGATTTCTGCCGGATAAGGCCATAGACCTGATCGATGAAGCTGCATCCAAAGTTCAGCTGAAGGGATATCAGGTTCCTGCGAATCTGGAAGAACTTCAAAATGAAGTATTTGATCTTGCCCAGGAAAAGGAAGAGGCAATCAAAGAAGGTGATTTTGATGAGGCAGCCAGACTGAAGAAGGAACAGGAGGCCAAAGAAAAGAAGTTGTCCAATCTGCGTAATCGAATTGAAAAGAAAAATGCTGCTAAGCAGCTGATGGTAGAAGAGCCTGATGTTGCGGAAGTAGTATCTATGTGGACGAAGATTCCGGTACAAAAACTGGCTGAAAAAGAAACCCATCGTCTGCTCCGCTTGGAACAGACACTGCATCAAAGAGTCATTGGACAGGATGAAGCAGTGACAGCGGTTGCCAAGGCCATCAAGAGAGGCAGAGTCGGATTAAAAGATCCCAAGCGTCCAATCGGTTCATTTTTATTTCTGGGACCAACCGGTGTAGGTAAGACTGAGTTGTCCAAAGCGGTTGCAGAGACTGTTTTTGGCAGTGAACAGGCTATGATTCGAGTTGATATGTCTGAATACATGGAGAAACACAGCGTTTCTAAACTTGTAGGTTCCCCTCCGGGATATGTAGGTTATGAAGAGGGTGGGCAATTAAGTGAAAAAGTACGTCGTAACCCTTATTCGGTCATCTTATTTGATGAAATTGAAAAGGCTCATCCGGATGTGTTTAATATCCTGCTTCAGGTATTAGACGACGGGCATATAACAGATGCGCAGGGGCGGAAGATAGATTTTAAAAATACAATTCTGATTATGACTTCCAATGCAGGTGCACAATCAATTATCTCTCCCAAAAAACTGGGTTTTGCCGCAGTTGATGATGAGAAGCATAATTATAATGTCATGAAGGGCAATGTTATGGAAGAAGTTCGCCGGATGTTTAAGCCGGAATTCTTAAACCGTATTGACGAAATTATAGTTTTCCATTCTTTAAACAAAGAAAATATAAAGAGCATTGTTGGACTTTTACTGAAAGAATTTACGATACGATGCAAGGAGCAGATGAATATTACTTTAAATGTACGGGATTCTGTAAAGAGCTTTATTTCGGAAGAGGGATTTGATGATAAGTATGGAGCAAGACCATTAAAGCGGGCAATTCAAAATAAGATAGAAGATGCATTAGCAGAAGAAATCCTGGAAGGAAAAGTGAAATCAGGGAATACGGTAAGCGTTGGGTTGTCAAATAAAGAAATTAAATTTTATATAAAATAGAGTGGAAGCCACCCATTAAATTTTCATGAAGAATGAATAAATCACTAGCATATTTCTTCGTTTTATGATAAAATTTTAAGAACAATAGAATAGAGGATAACTATCAACGAAATACTAGGAGGGCATACTAATGTCAGTTGTAAAAGAATTAATACGTACAGAAGATGACGGAACAATTAGTTTCGGGAATTATGAATTGGACCAGAAATCAAAGCTTTCTGATTTTGAATATAATGGAGACTTGTACAAGGTAAAAACATTTAAAGAAATCACCAAGTTAGAAAGAAATGGAATGTTCGTATATGAATCAGTTCCCGGAACTACCGTAAATCATCTTTCAGCAGATGCAAATGGGGTCAGTTTTGAAGTAGAGGGACCAACAGATGCACAGATCACAGTTGAACTGGAGGAAGATACTGCTTACGAAATCTTTATTGATGACGAGAATGCCGGAAAGATGCAGACAAATCTGGGCGGTAAGCTTTCTTTAAGCGTAGAATTGGATAATACTGATAAAGCTTTTGTTAAAATCTTGAGAGCTTAGAGCCTGTTTTTCAAACACGTTCTGGTACGTTGACGTATTAAGGCTTTGTAAATAAAGTAAAATGGAAGTCCGGACTTTTCACAAATACTGTGAAGATGCCGGACTTCTTGCGAATAGAAAAGAATTATTAAAGGAGGAATTTATGGCTAAAGGAAAAACGACCGTATTTTTTTGTCAGAACTGTGGGCATGAATCCAGTAAATGGTCAGGCCAATGTCCCGCCTGTAAAGAATGGAATACATTTACAGAAGAGGTGATTCAAAAGACTTCTTCCGTGAAGGCGGTAAAAAAGGCAAATGAGATAGAACCAATGAAACTTACCAGTATACAGATGAAAGAAACTGACCGGATGCAGACTGGAATCATGGAGCTTGACAGAGTGCTGGGGGGAGGGCTGGTACAAGGGTCTTTGATTTTGGTCGGAGGAGATCCGGGAATTGGAAAGTCAACATTACTGCTTCAGGTGTGCAAGAACCTGACGGATAAGGCGGTCAAAGTATTATATATATCCGGGGAAGAATCTTTACAGCAGATTAAACTAAGAGCCAGCCGGATTGGAGAATTTAAAGATTCTCTTCTCATTTTGTGTGAAACAAACCTGGAAATTATTCAGGAAGTAATCAAAAAAGTAAATCCGGAGGTTGTTGTAATAGACTCGATCCAGACTATGTATCGTGATGAGGTGAGTTCCGCACCGGGAAGTGTTTCTCAGGTAAGAGAGTCTACGAATGTTTTTATGCAAATAGCAAAAGGACTTGGGATTTCTATATTCTTGGTTGGACACGTTACCAAAGAAGGTGTAGTAGCCGGCCCCAGAGTACTGGAGCATATGGTGGATACCGTATTATATTTTGAAGGTGACCGCCATGCCGCGTATCGAATCCTTAGAGGGGTAAAGAACCGGTTCGGATCCACAAATGAAATCGGGGTATTCGAGATGAGGGATATTGGATTGGTGGAAGTAGCAAATCCATCGGAGTTTATGCTAAATGGTAAACCGGAAGGTGCATCCGGTTCGATTGTGGCATGTTCTATGGAAGGAACACGACCGATATTAATAGAGATACAGGCACTGGTATGTCAGAGCAATTTGGCTATTCCCAGGAGAACTGCAGCAGGAACTGATTATAACAGGGTGAATTTATTAATGGCTGTATTAGAGAAAAGGCTTGGCTTGCACCTCTCGGCATGCGATGCCTATGTTAATATTGCGGGTGGAATCAAAATGAATGAACCAGCAATTGACCTTGGAATTATCATGGCAGTTGTATCCAGTTATAAAGATCGGGCAATTGATGAGAAGACAATTGTTTTCGGGGAAGTAGGATTGAGCGGCGAGGTGAGGGCTGTCAATATGCCTGAACAAAGAGTGCAGGAAGCCAAGAAACTTGGATTTGAGACAGTAATTATGCCTAAGGTTTCACTAAAATGTGTTGAAAAAATTAAAGGAATACGCATTGTTGGAGTACAGACGGTAAAAGATGCGGTTAATTGTATTTAGTAAATAGTCATCCAGTGATTGGTCTTCATAACAAAATAGATAATAGCATCATTACTTAAGGATGTGGCAGTCAAAGGAAATAAACTGCTATGTCCTTATTTTTTATCGTTCGGCGCGGAAGAAGAGTGTTTTTTAATTTTAAGACTAATTTTAACAAATACTCAGATATACGTTAAAAAATAAGATGTTGACACTCTCGTGGCGTAATGGTTTACAATTAGTTTGAAAGGAGGTAAGGGTGAAAGAAAATTATAATGATAAAGAAATAAAAATGAAAACAGTAAAAGATGTGTCAGAAATAACAGGGATTAGTATCAGAACGCTCAGGTATTATGATGAAATAGGGTTGTTAAAGCCTACACAATTAACGGAAGCAGGTTATCGTCTTTATGATAACAAAGCATTAGAAAAATTGCAGCAGATTATGTTCTTCAGGGAAATAGAAGTACCATTGGCTGATATAAAGGAAATCATGGAGAATCCCGGATTTAATAAAGAACAGGGACTATTAACGCAAAAAAATTTGCTGGAAAAGAAGCGAAATAGTCTAAACGGGATTATTGAACTGATAACGGATGTGATGAAAGGGGTTAATACAATGAGTTTTGAAGCATTCAATGATAGTGATATAGAAAAAATTTTAGACCACATGCTGGAATGCATGTCTAGGGAAGATTTTTTACAACAAACTAAAAAATTTGGCAGTGTAGAAAAAATGCGTGAACAACTGCAAGATAGCCTTGAAAATGAATATACTATGGCAGATTTGATCAAATGGTATGGAAGTAAAGAAAAAGCAGTAGAGGCTGCATTACAGTCTACAGGAAAGAAAGAAGATTTTGTACCTCAGCAAAATAATAATGATGAGATCTATAGACAATTTTCGATGGCAAGAGAAACAGGGAATATAGACCAGGAACAAGAAGCGGTAGCAAAACTTGCAGAAGTATACAAGATTTTGTTTAAGTTAGATAATGCCAGATCAATTCTTCTCGATTTAGCGAAAGAGTATTCCAAGGGAGAAAATCTGGCGGAAGCGACCGATGCTCAGTATGGGAAAGGAATTGCCAAATACATCGCGCAGGCAATCCAGTATTATTACGGAGTATAAAGATATGTAAGTATAAAGTTTAGCTTTTACATGGGTTTTTAATTTCTATCACCTGTCTGAATATTGATTACTGATATTGTGCATTACATTTTGCAGGGAATTTGTTCTGTAAAAGCAACAATTAACTATGTCAAGGTTCTAGTACTACAGCGAACAATTTCATCTTAAATTGGTTTAGCTGATTAATGACGCTTTGTGGATGTAGGTAGTGTACGGAAAGATGGGTGTGGGAAACTGGCATGGGCTCCGTCAGCTGGCCACAGAACTGGTATTTTCTAACCTTTCCGAAGCGCTTTTTGGCGGCACGCGGGTAATCACCGAGAAATCCTGATGCATTTCTCGGTTCAGTACCCGCTTAGTATCCGGTGGGAGCCAGTCGAATACTATCCGCCAAAAAACACTTCGAAAAGGTAAGTAAATACTCAGCTCAGCTCTACGCTTCCTATGCCCATACCAGTTTCCCACACCCATCTTTCCGAGATAGCATTCGTTGATTCAAAGCTGGTTTTCTCAGGAACCCCTGGGCTGTGGCAGGCTGTTCTATATTGGATACTGCGCAGTATGTTTCGGCTGTTTGCGTAAAAGAAGATGGAAGTTTGCTCCTTTTTCTGATTACAGACAGAATGAAAAACAAATTCCGTCCTCAAGATCAGTTGCTTTACTCCAATCGCGTCCGGCATGCCACAACCCCAGGATCCCATCATGCTGAGAAAACCAGCTTTCCGTACACTACCTACATCTACAAAGCGCCATGCCTCAGCTAAACCCAAATTCAAGAAACTGTTCGCTCTAGTAATTTTAGAACCAATTCTCCATAATGTGTGACGCACAGTTGTCAGAAAGCGATTTTAAACGCTCTAGGATTTCTTGGTTTTTAGAAAAGTGGGATATAAGGTAATAAAGGGAAGCTAATAAATAGAAATTGAATCAATTGTGCAAAAAATATGAAAAAATTACAAAATAAGTGTTGACAGATCGGTTTCCAGGTGGTATCATAACAAAGTTGTCTCAAACAGACAGCAAAGAACAAAATCCGACACGAATGTAACACGAGAAATCGACTCGAATAAAGTTGAAAAAACTCAAAAAAAGTGTTGACAAATGATTTATAAAATGGTATCATATAAAAGTTGCTGTGAGAATGGCGACGAGATACATAAAAAACTTTTTAAAAAAGTTGTTGACAAAGACTTGGCAGTGTGATAGGATATAGAAGTTGCGCTAAAGAGTACAACAACAAAGAAAAGCAAGCAGAACCTTGATAATTGAACAGTGAAACAACCTTGAAAGATTCTATTAAAAGAGATTTCAAAATTAAGAACCGTATCAGAAATGATACAACCTTAAAACAGTAATAAAGGGATAAAATTAGCTAGTGGTTGATTTTTGAACTAAGATCAAAACTTTATTTGAGAGTTTGATCCTGGCTCAGGATGAACGCTGGCGGCGTGCTTAACACATGCAAGTCGAGCGAAGCATTAAAACCGATTTCTTCGGAAAGAAGTTTTAATGACTGAGCGGCGGACGGGTGAGTAACGCGTGGGTGACCTGCCTCATACAGGGGGATAACAGACAGAAATGTCTGCTAATACCGCATAAGCGCACAGTGCTGCATGGCACAGTGTGAAAAACTCCGGTGGTATGAGATGGACCCGCGTCTGATTAGCTAGTTGGTAAGGTAACGGCTTACCAAGGCGACGATCAGTAGCCGGCCTGAGAGGGTGAACGGCCACATTGGGACTGAGACACGGCCCAAACTCCTACGGGAGGCAG
>NZ_JNGB01000248.1:0-1963 GCF_001029355.1 Robinsoniella sp. RHS | reverse complement strand
CTGGTAATGGGTGTATCTGATTCCCTGCCTGATATCTTTGCCGCAACGACAATAACGGGTACCTCGGAAAATAATGCGCTTTCCCTTTCGGATATGATCTCGCGAAAAATGCTCTCGCCTCTGCCGGAAGATCTCTCAAAATACCCGGAGGTTATGAAAACAGTAGACTCCCTGCAGCATTTTTTAGAGCAGAAGGACGGAAAAATATATACGTTTCCCAGAACTTCCTTTGGCGATATGGATCTGTCATCTTCGGATGCTGGACTGCTCGTGCGCAAAGACTGGATGGAATCGCTGGGGATAACAGAACCTGAAAATCTGGATGCATTTATTGACATGACGGTAGCTTTTGCGGCAGAAGATCCGGACGGGAATCATATCGATGATACTATCGGATACAATGTGGGAAACCGTACGGCACTTGGCAAATGGCTGATTCTTGGTATTGCACCTGAGTGTAATGTATATACCTGGGTAAAAAAAGACGGACAGTTTCTTCCCTCTTATCTTCTGCCGGAATTTGAAGATGTGGTAAAGGCGTATCGAAAATTGTACGTCAGCGGCGGCCTTGACCCGGAGTTTTATCTTAAGAAGACGGTAGACTCCGTCTATGATTTTGCAAGAGGAAAGCTGGGTGCCCTGGAATATAAGACTTCTCCGGCAGCCCTTTCTGAGATTAAAGCTTATTGGAACCACTACCACGATGAGTCGGAACCATTTGAAGATGCCATAAGTATCTTAAATATTTTCCCCTGTTCGGATGGGAAACGATACAGCAACAGCAGTTCCCCTTTCTGGTCGGAATCTCTGTTTTCTTCCCATGTTGACGAAGAAAAGATGGAAAGAATTTTATATCTGTACGAATACCTGCTGTCGAAAGAAGGATGGTATCTCACTAGATTTGGCATAGAGGGGGAGGATTATGATTTCAAGGACGGGAAATACTCCTGTCTTCCGGATGCCTCCAGTGAAAATGTATCAGAGCTGCTTCTCAAAAAGTATCCCTCATTAAATTTATTTACCAGTCTTGCCTCTTGGGGCGGGTCCAATGATGATTTTGTATCCAGCGAACAGAATAATAAAAGGTATGGACGAAAGATTATGGAAATGTCCAACGGAGCCCTTCACTGGAATCAGGAAAACACCACGATGGTTGAACGGCCCTATGATTTTTTGCAAATGTCAAAAGAAGAGTCTGATATATTTTCAACTTCAACTATGATAGATGAGTTCACCAAAGTCATTATTGGCAATGAAAACCCTGTAAAGATGTGGAAAGAAGTCATTAACCGCTGGAAGGAAGACGGTATACTGACTTACATAGATAATTTAAATAAACAGGCAGAAATGCTGAATATAAAATAAAGCTTAAAGGAGAGATTAGGATGACTGGAGTAATATTAACATCTGCCCCGGATGACTGGGCTATTATTCAAAAAGAGGGAGATTGTGGAAGCATATCCCTGAAAGGGCATTATTCTATACCGGATGCAGCCCTGAACGCGGGTGTAAAATACGCCATTCCGGTAGTGCGCATCATGCAGGAGGATAATAACTATCCGGTAGTTCCATGGACCCCTGCAGAATTTTCACTGTTAGATGAAGAACGGTTTACCGGCACATTTGAAATTACGCTTACACTGCCAAAAGGTGGATTATACCGGATTGAAACGGGAGTGGATTCAGCCAGTACTGACGGCACCTATACCTGGATGTTCCGTGGGGATGTGAGATTTCATATTGGGGTTGGAAATCTGTTTATAGTAGCCGGACAGTCAAATGCAGCCGGATTCGGACAGGATTGGGGCGGGGATGCCCCTGCTTTGGGTGTTCATGTACTGCGCAACAATAACCGCTGGGCTCTTGCCACCCACCCTTTGAACGAATCTACGGATGCCGGCGATGATAATGCAAACACTGAAATTCGTGTATCAGGCACTTCACCCTGGATATCGTTTGGGCG
>NZ_JNGB01000045.1:0-39017 GCF_001029355.1 Robinsoniella sp. RHS | reverse complement strand
AACCCCAGAATTTCGTTTGACGGGAAGTATTGGTATTTGTCCATAGGGTTGGACCAAGAACAGCCATATGTAGAACTTACCGGAGAAAGCATAGGTATTGATGTTGGCATCAAAGACCTGGCCATTTGTAGTAACGGCATGACATTCAAAAATATCAATAGGACAAGAGTTATCAGGCAAATGGAGAAAAGACTGCGTAGGTTACAACGCAAGGTATCTAACAAATACCAACAAAATAAAAATGGAAAGGAGTATGTCAAAACAAGTAACATTATAAAACTTGAAAGAAAAATAAAGTTATTGCATAGAAGATTAGCCAACATAAGAGTGAATCACTTGCACCAGGCAACGAACAGGATAGTGAAAACCAAACCATCTCAAATCGTTATGGAAACACTTAATATCAAAGATATGATGAAGAACCGACATTTATCAAAAGCGATTGCACAGCAATGCCTGTATGAGTTTAAAAGACAAATACAATACAAATGTGAGTGGAATGGTATCGCATGTATAGAAGCTGATAAATGGTTCGCATCATCTAAGATTTGTAGTGGTTGTGGCAACAAAAAACAAAAACTTTCACTATCAGAAAGAGTTTACAAATGTGATAGTTGTGGTCTTATAATTGACAGAGATTATAATGCATCATTAAACCTTTCAAGATACGAATTAGCGTAATATCACTTAACGAAAATGCTAATATGTACCATTCGTTGTATGGGAATTTAAGGCTCTGGACTGTTATAGCAAACGAAAGTAGCTTTTAGCCAAATCGGACAGGGTGAACGAGCAATTAAACATAACTTTATAAAGTTCTATAAGGATTTGGCAACGGTGATGCAGGTGATTTTAACAGAATATGATGAGGATTGGCATATAGAGAATGAAAAAAGGGATAGTTTTGCAGAAGGCATGGAGCTTGGGCAGCGCAAGGGTATGGAGATTGGGCAGCGCAAGGGCATGGAACTTGGAGTGCAAAGGGCAAAAGTGGAAGCTGTAAAGATTTTAATCGCAATCTGTCAGGAATTTTATTTATCACCGGAAGAGATAAAAGAAAAAATAAAGGACAAGTATAACCTGACAGAAGAAGAAGCGAAAGCAGCATTAGAAGCATATGAATCCCACGATGTTCCATTTCAGACGGAAGAGGGAACCAATAAATAAACAGGATAATATTTTATAGATAATGGTCATTTTATTTAATGTTATTCAATTTTTCCCTGTGTTATAGTAGTGTTATTAACTTATAAAATTGTGCTCGTGAAGATAGTTGCACTGCAAGCAAGAAATGTGATAATGTTGGAGTATAAGGTTGGAAGAAAAATTATTTATAGAAAGGAAGCCACGCTGTAATTCTTTCAACCTGTTTTATTTGTGGCAGTATTACAGGCAGGCCTGTAATATGCAATGGGTATATTTATGAGAAACAGGGAAGAAGCAAGAAAAAAAGCAAAAGAGCTGGTAGCACAGATGACTTTGGAGGAAAAAGCCTCTCAGTTAAAATATGATGCGCCGCCGATTAAAAGATTAGGCGTTCCGGCATATAACTGGTGGAATGAAGCACTTCACGGTGTTGCAAGGGCGGGAACGGCAACCAGTTTTCCGCAGGCAATTGGCATGGCGGCCATGTTTGACGAGGAAATGTTGAAAAAAATCGCCGATACCATTGCAACAGAAGGACGTGCCAAATACAATGCATATTCGGCAAAAGGAGATCGGGATATATACAAGGGGCTTACTTTCTGGTCACCTAATGTAAATATTTTCCGGGATCCAAGATGGGGACGGGGACATGAAACATATGGGGAAGATCCTTATCTGACCAGCCGTTTGGGTGTTGCATTTGTAGAAGGGCTGCAAGGGGACAAAGAGGTGATGAAAACGGCTGCCTGTGCAAAACACTATGCCGTTCACAGCGGACCGGAAGCATTGCGCCACGAATTTAACGCTGTTGCCACCAGGAAGGATATGGGAGAAACCTACCTTCCGGCATTTGAAGCACTTGTAAAAGAAGCAGGGGTAGAGTCAGTAATGGGAGCTTATAACCGTACAAATGGAGAACCCTGCTGCGGAAGCAATACTTTAATTCGTGATATTTTAAGAGAACAGTGGGGATTTGAAGGGCATTTCGTATCGGACTGCTGGGCAATAAAAGATTTTCATGAACATCATAGAATCACCCAGGATGCAAAAGAATCTGCAGCACTGGCGCTGAAGGCCGGATGTGATTTGAATTGCGGAGTTACGTACCTGTATATTTTAAAAGCATATCAGGATGGGCTGGTAACGGAAGAGGATATTACCCAGGCAGCAGAGAGGCTGTTTACCACCAGATATCTGCTTGGATTATTTGATGGAAGTGAATATGATGAAATACCATACGAAGTAGTGGAATGTAAGGAACATATACAACTAGCCCAGGATGCAGCCAGAAAGAGTGCAGTTCTACTAAAGAATAATGGGGTATTGCCGTTAAAGAAAAATGAGATTAAGACAATTGGTGTAATTGGTCCGAATGCAGACAGCCGTGTGGCGCTGATTGGAAATTATCATGGTACGGCATCCAGGTATATTACAGTACTGGAAGGCATTCAGGATGAAGCGGGAGACGATATCCGTGTTCTGTATTCGGAAGGCAGCGGACTCTGGAACCGTAAAACAGAGAGCCTTGCATGGGATCAGGATCGAATATCGGAAGCACAGATTGTTGCGGAACACAGCGATGTGGTGGTATTGGTGGTAGGTTTGGATGAAACGCTGGAAGGGGAAGAGATGGATCAGGGAAACCATGTGGGTTCCGGAGATAAGGAAGATCTGAAGCTCCCCGCAGTACAGGAAGAATTGATAGAAAAAATCCTGGAAACCGGCAAACCAACCATTGTGGTACTGATGGCAGGGAGTGCAATTGATTTAAGTTATGCAGACAAACATGCAGATGCAATCCTGCAGGCATGGTATCCGGGCGCAGGCGGAGGAAAAGCAATTGCCGACCTGTTATTCGGTAAGGCATCACCTTCCGGAAAACTTCCTGTAACGTTCTACCGGAATCTGGAGCATATGCCGGCCTTTGAAGACTACAGCATGGAGAACAGGACCTATCGGTATATGGAAGAAGAAGCATTGTATCCATTTGGGTATGGTCTCACATACGGAAATGTGGAAGTGGAAGAAGCCGGATTTACCATAATGCCGAAGAAAAATCAGGATTTTGAAGTAGAGGTAACCCTTGCCAACCGGGGCGGTACAGCGGTTGAAGAGGTGGTCCAGGTATATGTGAAAGATATGAAATCTGCTTTGGCGGTAAAAAATTATAGCCTGTGTGCATTTAAACGTGTGGCTCTGGCTTCAGAAGAAACGGTAAAAGTAACGTTAAGAGTGCAGGCATCGGCTTTGAAAGCAGTTGATGAAGATGGCAGAAGAGTTTTAGACAGTGATGAATTTACGTTATACGCCGGAATTTCCCAGCCGGATCACAGAAGCGTACAGCTGATGCACAGTTCACCAGTGGAATTGAAGATTAAATTGTAGGTCACAAAGCATGGCAATCTTACATAGCCATGTGTCCTTCATTTGAAACAAATCTCCCGGAAAGTGTGATGCTCAGTTGTCAGAAAGCAAATTTAAAACACGCTCTAAAGCAGAAAAGAGGCTTAAAATGAGAAAACGACATTTATTAGGTATCGCCTTATTAATGATATCGGCGGCAGTGTGTACATTTGGGTGCAGCAGTTCTGGCGAAATAAAGGAATCACAAACTTCGGCTGTCAGTAAGAAGGAAGGGCAGTCAGTGACATCTAAGGCTCCTGTGGCGGAGGAGTCAGAAGAGCATACGACCAAACAGAAGACAGAACTTAAAAGCGCAGAAAAACCTGAGTTTGCCGCAAGTGAAGTCAGACGTGCTGCAATTTCTGTGGGAGGAAAGGATGTATTTGAAATAATCTATGCTCCAAGGGAATATAAAAGTAATTTTGCGTATTGGGATATTATTACGCCATATAAATCACTGGTAATGGTGGATACGGAAGAAATGTTCAATCTGTATAATACTCTTGCAGCGTGGAAATTCAGCAATACTTTTCAATTAAAAGAAGGGGAAGACACGGGACTGTCAGACCCCGCGGCAAGTATTGCCATAGATTACTGTGATTTGAAATCGGAGTCGGATACTGCCAATGCCAATCCGGACACTACCTGTCTGATTAAGTTCGGTAAGAAAGATGAACAGGGCAATTATTATGCTCAGATCGAGGGATTTGACACCGTTTATAAAATTTCTTCCAGTGCGGTAGATCCGGTGCTCATGGTAAATCCATACGATTATATTTTGAAGATCTGCTGTCTGGTGGACTATACAACAGTGGATAAAGTGGAAATAAATGCTGGTGAAAGCTCACATGTTATAGATGTGAATGCCGCACAGAAAAAATATGCATTTGATAAAAAAGAAGTTGATGAGAAAACATTTTCAACATTATATCAGGCATTGATGGGAGTCATTGTTAAGGGCGAGCCGGAAGATAAAAAGACAGATAAAGTAAAAGAAGAAAAGCCGGTTTTACAGATTGATTTTCAGAGGAATATGGAAAATGCGCCGGATATCACGGTTGCTTTTAAACCCTATGACGATGAATACTGCCTGGTAAGTATAAATGAAAATGAATTTTTTCTCGTATCAAAAGAAGATGTGGAATTATTGGCACAACAAGTGAAGGAAGCATTCCATAATGCTTAAATTAACAACATTCTGACACAGGATCCAGGGAGGACAGAACATGGAAGGTATCATGAAGACAGCAGTTATGACAGGTATCCGAAAAGTAGAAGTAACGAATCGGCCGATTCCGGTGCCTGCAGAAAATGAGGTATTGGTAAAGGTAGAGTATGTAGGAATCTGCGGTTCCGATCTGCATTATTATGAAGCTGGAAGAATAGGGGATTTTATCGTAGAACCACCATTTATACTTGGTCATGAAGCAGGAGGAATCGTAGTTGAGACAGGAAGTAACGTGAGGAATCTGAAAGTTGGGGACCGTGTTGCACTGGAACCGGGGAAGACCTGCGGAACATGTGAATTTTGTAAGAGCGGCAAATATAATCTTTGTCCGGATGTGGTGTTTTTTGCTACGCCTCCTGTAGACGGAGTATTTCAGGAATATGCCGTACATGATGCCGGACTTTGTTTTCCGATTCCTGATAATATGAGTACAATGGAAGCAGCGCTTATTGAGCCGCTGGCTGTGGGGCTACATGCAGCGATACAGGGCGGTGCAGGTATCGGACAGACTGCAGTAGTTACCGGGGCAGGCTGCATTGGTCTGGTAAGCCTGATGGCGCTTAAAGCTATGGGTGTATCACGAGTGTATGTGGTGGATGTAATGGAAAAACGGCTTCAAAAGGCATTGGAATTAGGAGCAGACGGAGTCATAAATGGAAGAGAAGAAGACGCTGCAGCTAAAATTATGGAATTGACCAATGGTGCAGGGTGTGATTTATCCATTGAAACTGCTGGAACAGAAATCACAACTACACAATTAATCCAGATGGCAAAAAAAGGTTCCACCATTGTTTTGGTTGGCTACAGTGCATCCGGAAAATTAACCCTGCCGGTTAGTACTGCATTAGATAAAGAACTGACTTTTAAAACAGTTTTCCGGTACCGTAATATCTATCCGATGGCGATAGAAGCGGTGGCTCAGGGAAAGATTAAAATTAAAGATATTGTTACAAATATTTTTGAACTGGATGAGATTGCAGATGCGCTGGAGCAGAGTGTGGAAAATAAGGCAGATATAGTGAAAGGTGTTATTAAAATATAAATTATAGAGAAAATCTTGGATGTAATATTGATTTAAATGATAAAATATTAAATATTAAAGTAAAAAATATGGGTTTTTGGATATTAAAAAGCATCCGAAAGTCCCATATTTTTTAACTGCAAAGTTTACCGGAAAGGCAGATTTTCAATGTCCCTTTTCGTTTTGGGAATATTTTTGTTAAATCAGATATTTCCCGGCTAATTCCATAAATGCTTCTCTTTTCGATTCATAAAAATGAGTAAAATCTTTTTGCTCAGTAAGCAGATTCTTGGCAAGGGCAGCCATGAATTCCGGGATAGACGATGCAGCCATGACGCCCAGAATCTCACCCATTTCTGTAACATCTGCACCGATCTTTCCATTTACCTGAATTTCAAATGCATCAATTACTTCGTTATTGACCCGTTTTTTCTTACCGGCAAATCCAATCTGCGCCATCTGGTGTCTGGAACAGCTGTTGGGGCAGCCACTGATATGAACGGACGGCAGTACGTCTTCCTGAATGCCGGCTTCTTTCAGTTCCGTTATGATACCCTGGCACAGAGACTGGCTTTGCATAATGCCAATCTGACAGGTAGGCGTTCCCACGCAGCTTACGCTCATTTGTATTTTGGTAGTCATTAGTTTACTTTCTGCAAAATGTAAAAATTCTTCTGCCTGGGATTTGTTTAGATTGCGTACATACAATTCTTCATTCATGCTCAGCCGAAGTTCGGCATCGGGGCATTTTTCCAGAAGTCCTGCCAAGTTTAAAAGTGCATTTTTTTCCAGCTGACCGCAGAGGGGATGAAGAACTACGGTGTAATAACCGGCCTGTTTTTGGGGTATGCAGATATTGGACGGAGAGAGTTCTGGTTCCCATGGGTTTTCTTCGGAGCGCTCTGCTTTTATTTCATCAAATTTTACTTTTTCTTTTATTTGGAAGAGATATTCCCTGTAAGTTTTTAAGAAATTTTCCTCACCCATTCGTCTGGGGATAAATCGAATGCGGGCTTTCGATTTGTTCTGATAATCGCCCTCTGCTTTAAACAATTGTGTTATCGCTTCGATATGATACATTACATCTTCCGGTGGAATTGGTTCATCATATGGAATTCCAGCTGCCGGACCGCTTCCAAGACCGCCAGCAAGCCAGACGCGGAACATGGGTTTTTTATTTTCTTCAATAGCCATAAATCCAATATCCGTTAAAGTTGCACATGCGGTATCTTCCGGACCGGATGAAAAAGCTGCTTTTAATTTACGGGGAAGCTTGTAGTGGGGAGCATTGACCGTAAAGTAACTCCCGACCTGCAGTGCATAAGGTGTCACGTCAAAAGGTTCTCCCTTCTGCACACCTGCCAGAGGAGAAAGCGCTACATTACGCGGGAAATTTCCGCCGCCGCCTCTGGTGAAGAGACCATGGTCGATGGCATTGTCCATAATATCGCATACCTCGTCCAGAGAAAGGTCATGCAGCTGTACAGCCTGTCTGGTTGTGAGATGTATTTTATCAAGATTATATTGATCTGCATAATGCAGTATAAGATTAAAATGTTCCCGGCTGATTACTCCGGACGGTGTTCTGAGCCTTATCATAAATTTGCCGTTTTCTTTCTGGGCATAACAGCCCATCCCACCTGATTTTCCTTTGAATTCCATGCGTGAAATTTCACCGTTTAAAAAAGCATGGCCTGCAGAGCGAAATGCGGGGATTTCATCTTTGAGCAGTTGTTTACAGGATTCCATTTATACTACCTCCAATTTCATATGTCTGTTAAAAATATATTATATCCCATTCGATGTGTAATAAAAAGTTTTAATTTAATTTTTTAAAATGCCTATTGATTTTTTTTACAGAATATGCTATTTTGTATTTGAGAGAAAGACAAAAACTTGAAATATGTTCGTGATACAAAGACAAATATCTTCTTAGGAGGGAACGTATGCAGAAAAAAATGTATGCACTTGTAAAAGAAACCAGGGGTCCGGGGCTGGTTTTAAAGAAAGTTGAGGTACCGTCAGTAGGAAGGGCGGATGTGAAGATTAAGATTCATTATACGTCGATCTGCGGAACGGATCTGCACATTTATAATTGGGATAAGTGGTCCCAGGAGACGATAGTACCGCCGCTGACTATCGGACATGAGTTTGTAGGTGAGGTAGCAGAGCTGGGAGATGAAGTGACCGGCTTTAAGCTGGGGGATATTGTGTCGGGAGAAGGGCACATTGTCTGTGGATCCTGCCGTCACTGCAAAGCCGGAAGGTGGCATTTATGCAAACAGACACAGGGAGTCGGCGTGAACCGTTCCGGTGCATTTGCGGAATATCTGGTCATACCGGCAACAAATGTGGTGAAATGCGAAAAAGGAATCCGGGAAGAACTGTGCTCCTCGTTTGACCCATTGGGCAATGCAGTCCATACGGCACTTACCTTCAATCTGGTAGGTGAGGATGTTCTGATTACGGGAGCAGGTCCGATTGGGATTATGGCGGCTGCAGTGTGCAGACATGTAGGTGCAAAACATGTTGTTATTACTGACATTAATGATTACCGGCTTCATCTGGTAAGAGAAATATGTGATGAATATGTTTATCCGGTAAATGTGGCAAAAGAGGATATCAGGGAAGTGATGAAACATCTGGGTATCTGTGAAGGCTTTGATATTGGTCTGGAGATGTCCGGAAATGGATCCGCATTCAATATGATGCTGGATAACCTGTACAATGGCGGCAGGGTAGCAATGCTGGGAATCCAGAGTGACAAAACATTAATCGACTGGAATAAGGTCGTATTTAAATGCCTGGACATCAAAGGCGTTTATGGAAGAGAAATGTTTGAGACCTGGTATAAGATGATGTCCATGCTGCAAAGCGGACTGAAACTGGATAAGATACTAACCCACAAATTTTCATTTCGGGAATTTGAAAAAGGGTTTGATATAATGAACAGCGGTAATTGTGGAAAAGTAGTATTAGACTGGACGAATGCAGGAATGGAGGAAGTGTGAGATGAAAGCAGCGTATCAGATTTTTCAGGATACATTACAGGAAATTAAAAATGATGGTACATATAAAAATGAAAGAGTGATCGTGACACCACAAAAAGGACATATTGATACCGACAAGGTAAAAAACGTCATAAATATGTGTTCCAACAATTATCTGGGTCTGGCAGATAATAAAGAGATTATCGAAGCGGCAAAGAGCAGCTACGACCAGTGGGGATACGGATTATCCTCCGTACGTTTTATTTGTGGTACCCAGAAGATTCATAAGGATCTGGAGAAGTCCATTACAGAATTTCTCCATATGGATGATACCATATTGTACTCATCCTGTTTTGACGCAAATGGGGGCTTATTTGAAACTTTATTGACGGATCAGGATGCGATTATCAGTGACAGCCTAAATCATGCCAGCATTATTGACGGTGTTCGTTTGTGTAAAGCTAAGAAATTCCGCTATAACAATAATGACATGGCTGATTTGGAACGCTGCCTGCAGGAAGCACAGGGAATGCGGATCAGGTTAATTGCAACCGATGGCGTATTTTCAATGGATGGCATTATTGCAGATTTGAAATCCATCTGTGATCTTGCCGATAAATACGATGCTTTGGTTATGGTAGATGACAGCCATGCAGTTGGATTTATGGGAGACACCGGAGCCGGAACACCGGAATATTGCGGGGTTTCCGACAGAGTGGATATTATAACAGGAACACTTGGCAAGGCATTGGGCGGTGCCAGCGGCGGATACACCAGTGCAAAGCAGGAAATTATCGATTTACTGCGCCAGAAAAGCAGGCCATATCTGTTCTCCAATACTCTTGCTCCGGCAATTACCTGCGGTGCAATCAAGACACTTGAGCTGTTAAAGGAAAAAGGGGAGCACAGAGAAAAGCTCCATAAAAATACGGCTTATTTCCGTGAAGAGATGAAGAAAATGGGATTTGACATCGTAGAGAGTACCCACCCTATTGTAGCCGTCATGTTCTACGATGCGGTGACTGCGGCACGAGCAGCAGAGCGTATGCTGGAACTGGGCGTATACGTAGTAGGATTCTCCTATCCGGTCGTACCGAAAGGAAAAGCGAGAATCCGTACCCAGGTGTCAGCTGCACACAGCAAGGAAGATCTGGACTTTGTATTAGAGTGCTTTAAACGGGTAAAAGAAGAAATGGGAATTTAACATAGATGTAATTTTAAAGCAAGTGATATTTAAAGCAAATGATATTTAAAGCAAATGATATTTAAAGCAAGTGATATTTAAGACAGATGTTGCTGCCGCAATAAAAGCGGCAGCAGCATCTGTCTTTTATTTCTTTTTACACAATATAATCTGCTGCAGGGTAAACGGAGGCAGTGCTGCACAGGTTCCGTTGCCTGACAGTGTGAGATCTTCCTGCTGTGGATAGACCAGTTTTGCACTTTCCACAGGATTCTTAAACATGATTTCGCCTGCGGGAATCGGCGGAGTATCTCCATGAAAGCGTTTTGGCAGCATGGAAATCTGGTGTATGATATATTCTGTTTCTGTTTCAAAAAATGCAGTCCGAATGATATCAGGCGTATCCGTTCTGTGGCGGACGGGCGGCTGTATTTGGGCTTTTAATAAAAGATCGGTAAATAAATCGTTTGTGTAAGGGTATTTTTCCGTTCCCGCCATTGTAAAAAAGTCAAATGCCAGATAAAATACATGCCCCTTTTGAAAGAGGTGGTGAAGAAGTGCAGGATAATTTGTTTTTTTACCGGGCGGAGGGCTCCACCAATTTACCCAGTGATCAGAATCGCATGATACACAGGGAAGGTCAAAATGCAGCATTTCCATAATAGAAGATTCCGCACTCTGGCTGCTTTTTTCAGAAAGTGCTTCGACCTCCAGAAAGTGCTCGCTGACCGGAGGGGTGGTGCAGGCGATGAGCCCGGTAAAGGGCTGGGATGAATCTGGGCGCAGGTAAGCGGACCAGCGGTTGGAAGTATATTCCCGGTGAACTTTTGCGGGGCCGCATCCGAACAGCCTGTGCAGGGCAGAACACTCCCGCAGGGTGGAATCGGCATTCCAAAGTCCGGTCTGTCCGGAGGAGATAAGGCAGCCGCCGGCGGCCACATAATCTTCCAGCAATGAAACTGTTGCTGACTGTATGACATAGACCTCCGGCAGCAGTAGCATGTCATATTCTTTCAGAAGAGATTTCGTCAGACAGCTCTCTGGCAGAATGTTATAGGGGATCTTGGCATATTCACACAACTGCATGGCGCCAAGAATGGCGTTCAGATGCGGGTTATGCCGTTTCATCCGCAGAATGGCATCCGCACTGAGCGTTGGCATGTTGACAGCCTTGGAACAGTCACTTTGCAGAATACCAATGGATTTTACCGGGGTACGGTTTGTTAAATACGGTTCCATTTCTTCCAGAGCAGTGTAAACAACACCAAGCCGCTTTGCCTCTTCCATGTCCAGAGTACCATCTGCGTGCTGGGAACCGCTGTACATGCCAACCCGGCATCCCTGCGCTGCAATGGAGCTTAAGTCACAGAGATATTGGGAAACTGTATCGTAGTTATATACCTGGGAGGCTTCTCCCGGAACCAGGATAGGGTATTGTCCGATTGCGGTATCTCTGGCATAAGCAGAAGAAAACCAGTTATCCTTTAGAAGAGGTTCGGAAAACTGATAGTCCAGCAGATCTCTGACCGGTTTCGGATAATGGCAGGAGAAATTAACGGTTATGGCTAAACCGGGATCCACTGCTTTTAAGCGCTGCTTCACATCCAGCAGAAATTCTTGGGCATTATCATCTAAGAAATCTATCATGTCCGACATATGCAATCGGATGTCAGCCTCATCAGAAGGCAGGTCATAGCCATAGGCCGAATGAAACTTTTCCCTGCATTTCTCGCAATAACAGAGAGAAGACCCAAAAATATCCATAAATAAAGCATCCGGGTTATAATTTTGTACAATTTCTTCCATCTGGGACAGACAGTACTCCCGGTAACCTGTCTGATAACAGCACAAACTCCACCGGGCAAATTCATCTTCCCGGATCAGGGGAGTGCCATCCGGCTTTCTTGCCCGCCACTGAGGGAACTGCCTTGCAGCACCTTCATCGTATTCAATGCAGTAATAGGCAATAAATTCAATCTTTTTTTTCTTTAAAACGGTGCTGATTTCCTGTATCCAGTCCGTCTTTAAGCCCTGATGTTTCCGGGCGCCTTCCACTTTACTGTCGTAATAAGTAACACCCCAGTGGTCTTTGCAGTAAACCATAAGGGAATCAATATGCGAGGTATCAAAGAATTGCTCATATTCTGTAATATTCAGTTGGTCTAAAGTTACAACAGGAGGTTGGGGGGAATGATGATCGATCAGATAACAGCGCTTGCTGTTCTTGTATTTGCTGCTCATATTAGGTATCTCCTTTCAGGATAAAATGCCCTTGGGCAAAATGGAACCGGCATCCCAGTATCAATATCCAGATAAGAGTACATGCAAAAAGGAGTGTGTGTTATTGCCAGTATATAGAAGATGGGAGGGAAAGTCAATAACATAAATTTAATCTACCATATTGTCACCTTATCCCTGATAAAAGCCTGAATTGTACACAAATAAATACACAAAACCTTAAATTGAATTTATAAAAAATTAAAATGTATCTACAAAGTTGTCAGATTTAAAAATAATAGTGGGTAATTGAAAGATAAAAAATAGAAAATATGAAAATTACGTTGACAAAAGAGCTGCTAAATACTATAATATGCATATCAACTGGTCAGACCAGTCAAACCAATTAAAGAGAACGGCAAAGAGTGAATAAAGGAGGGCAGATTGTTTCACAGAAGATGTGTGCAGGCAGTGAAAATTGTGTTTTGGGGACATGATTTTTATAAAAAGTAAAAGGAGAAGGCAGTATTATGAAAAAGAGAATTTTAGCGGTTTTATTGGCGGCAACAATGGTTACGGGAATGATCCCCGGATGCGGCGGATCAAATCAGAAATCAGATGGCAAAACCACGGAAAAGTCTGCAGATTCTGAAAAGGCAGGAGAGACCGGAGGTGGCAAGGAAGCAGCGGGTACGCAGAAGTCGGATATTACGCTGCGGTTTATTGATGTAAATCCAAGCCCACAGAGACAGGCATATTATGAAGGCGTTTTTGAGAAATTCAAAGGCGAAACCGGAATTACCGTGGCTTATGAAAGTGTACCCTGGGATGATGCGGCTAATAAACTGACGGTACTTGGCACATCAGGCCAGCTTCCGGATGTAATGACAACCCATCCGTTATGGCTGGGACAGTTTACGGAATCCAACTGGGTACTTCCCATTGATGAATATGCAGAAGAGCATAAAGATGAATTTGTAGATATTATCAGTAAAAGCAACTGGGTTAATGAAAAAGCAAACTATGGACACATATATACCATTCCGGATGGATTTATGGTAAAGGGTATTTTCTATCGCAAAGACTGGGTAGAGGAAATCGGATATGAGATTCCTACCGGAGACGACTGGACTTATGAGGCATACTTTGACTTAATAAAGGCATTGACTGATAAAGAGAAAAAGAGATATGGCAACTCTTTCAGAGGGGCAAGAGGAGCATTCGATCCGCTGTTAGTTTATTTACAGACATTTACCGGTGGTTATGTGTACGATGAAGAAGGAAACTGCCTGTTAAATAAGCCGGAATGTGTAGATGCATTTGAAAAATGGTGTGCAGTATACAAAGATGGCTATGTACCGGAAGATTCCATTAACTGGGGATTTGTAGAGATGGTGGATAACTTTACAGGAGGATTAACCGGCACAATTTCCAATGACTCAGAAGTAGCCGTAGCATGTGAGACCAATATGAAACCGGAACAGTGGGGAGTACTGCCCATGCCGGTATCTACAGTTGACCACAAGCTATTGAATACTTCCAGCAGTCCTTATTCCTACACAATTTCAGCCCAGTCAGAACATCCGGATGAAGCGCTGATGCTGATGGACTACCTTGTAAAACCGGAAAACAATATTGAATATTGTAAGCTGGGCGGCTTGATTCCAATCAAAAAAGAAGCATCCAAGGATCCCACATATGGAGAAGACGGACCGTATGCAGCATTCTTAAACCAGTTAAATGATCCTGATTTTACCGTTCCGCCAATGTATGGACCATTTAACTACACCGATTTACATCAGGATACATTCCATGCAGAAATGCAGAAGTATTTGCTGGGCAAACAGTCTGCAGAAGATGTGCTGAATAACATATCCAATGAGTTAACAAAGAGAATGAAGGAATATCTGGCTGCAAATGAAGGGTCCGCCATAGAGAGCCCAAGAACATTACAGTAAAGCAATTTCCATAAAGCAGAAAGCAGTTTTCAGACACGCCGGTCTACGTAACCTGAATTCGGGACAAATATGCCGCAAAGTGGGGCATGAAGATGGCGGGAATGAATTTTCAGACACGCTTTGGGGCGTATTAGATAATTGTAGCAGATAAACTGTCATATAGCACAGGGAGGGGACGGTTTAACCGTCCCCTTTGTGAATCCGGCTGATAGAATGGAAGGGAGATAAGATGGGAGTATTAATAGCATTCCTCGTTATTGTTGTAGTTGTTTGCGGCGCCATTTTCTGGCGGATGCATGTGAGGTCCGGTCAAAGAGTTGTGATAGGAAATCGGACAAAATCCAAAATGGAGCCATACTTATTTATTTTGCCAGTATTTGTACTGCTGTTAGTTATGTTTGGGTATCCTCTGATTAATAGTTTCATTATGGCATTTCAGGATTATAAGCTGACCGGTTCAGGAAAAGCTGCTTTTAATGGGATTGAAAATTTTAAGAAGCTCTTTGATGATACCGATACTTTTATGATTGTAAAAAATACATTGATTTATGTTTTGATTTCTGTGGCAGGTCAGTTCCTGTTAGGGATGGTTCTGGCAATGGCACTGAAAAAGCAGTTCAGGGGAAGAGGATTGTATCAGTCAATCGTATTTCTTCCATGGGCATTTTCCGGATTTGTCATAGGATTAATGTTCCGCTGGTCTTTTAATGGAGAATATGGAGTGGTAAATGACATACTGCTGAATCTTGGGATTATTAAGGAATCCATTGCCTGGCTTGGGACACCCGGAGTATCCCTGGCGGTTATCATTATGGCAATGATCTGGATGGGAATACCATTTTTTGCAATTATGATTTTAGCTGCTCTGCAGTCCATACCGGCAGACGTTTATGAGGCGGCAGATGTGGACGGATGCGGAGCAATCCGAAAATACTTTCAGATTACACTGCCTTACATAAAACCAACTATTATTACTACCATTCTGCTTCGTACCATCTGGATCTTTAATTCCTTTGATCTGGTAGTCATTATTACAAATGGGGGGCCTGCAAATACTTCCCAGACACTTCCGGCTTACATGTATTCCAAAGCATTTGGAACCTATGACTTTGGGTTTGCAGCGGCGATTGGAGTGCTGCTTATGGTTGTTCTGGGCATCTTTGCAGTCATCTTTCTGCGTGCTACAAATTACAATAAGGCAGGTGATTTCTAATGAAGAAAACGGGAAAAAAAAGAGCATTAGGATTTGGAAGATTTTTTATTTTAGCATTTTTTCTTGCACTTGTGGTACTTCCGATTTATTGGATGACCATTACATCCTTTAAAACAAACGGGGAAATTATCGATATGCAAAATATCACTTATTTTCCGCATACCTTTACAACGGAAAATTATACCGGACTGTTTGAGATGTTCGACTATGGTTCTTTATTGCAGAATAGTGTAATTGTCTCGGTTTCTTCTGCCTTAGTAGTTACCATGCTGTCTATATTGGGCGGTTATTCCCTGGCAAGATATAAATTTAAAGGAAAAGGTGCGATGGTGCTGTTCTTTCTGGTTACACAGATGATCCCCGGCATATTAGTTATCATCCCCTTATACCTCATATTTTCCAAGATCGGTCTGATTAACACCCATGTTGGGCTGTTCATTTATTATGTCATTGTAAATGTGCCGTTCTGCGTAGTAACTATGCGAAGCTTTTTCGAAAGGATTCCGGTAACGCTGGAAGAAGCTGCCAGGGTTGACGGATGTACGAAAATGAAATCTTTGATAAAAATTGTTCTTCCTATTATGTTCCCGGGGATTGTTTCCGTATTTGTATTTGCATTTATCGGTGCATGGAACGAATTGATCGCAGGAACTATTTTCATCAGTACGCCGGATATGTGGACGATTCCGGTTGGATTAAAGTCACTGATTGGAAAATACAGCGTCCAGTGGGGAGCTCTAATGGCAGGAGGTGTAATGGCACTTCTTCCAACAGCCATTATGTTTGCCGGAATGCAGAAATTCATCGTAGAAGGAATGACTGCCGGAGCAGTCAAAGAATAAGAACTTAAGGGAGAAAATTATGGGGTTAAAAAAAAGAGCGCAAGTGGAACATCAGATACTGCATCCCAGAGAAGATACAAGAGGTTATACCAGATGGTGGTGGTACGGTTGTGCAGTAAAAAAGGACGAATTGATACGGGAATTGGATTTTATGAAGGATGCCCGGATGGGCGGAGTGGAACTTCAGATACTCTATCCGGTTACAGCAGATGATAAAGATAACGGGTTAAAAAATTGTACCTATTTATCTCCTGAATTTCTTGAATTGATTAAATTTGCCTGTGAAGAGGCGAATAAACGAAATATGAAATTTGACCTCACCTTAGGCTCATCCTGGCCGTTCGGAGGACCTTTTGTTCCCGTTGAGTTAAGCGGGCCTACGGTGATACCCTATACCATAGATGTGAAAGGACCCTGTGAATTAACATACGACTTCACTACGAGACTGTATGGCGAGGCTGCAGCCTGTATTATGGGGCGTATGGAAGACAGTCAGATGGTACCGGAATCAATTGTCGATATTACCGATAAAATCATGGATAAGCCTCTGTTTGAATGGCCCTGGGGAAAGCAGCTGGAAAAAGTAACCGTCCCGGAAGGAAATTATAAGATTGTGGTAATGGTATCCAGCGATAAACGTCAGACCGTATTAAAGCCCCTTCCGGGAGGCGATGGACTGATTATAGACCACAACCGGAAGGATTCCGCCAGATTATTCTTTGAACATGGGGGCGACCCGATTGTGAATGCTGTAGGAAAGGGGAAGATTCAGTCCTTTTTCTGTGATTCCATAGAAGTATTCGGACACAACTGGACAGATATTATCTATGATGAATTCCGAAAAAGAAGAGGTTACGAATTGCGTCCGCTGGTTTATGCTCTCTGGGGAGAGGTGCAGGGAATGACGGACCTGGTTCGCTATGATTTCCAGAAGACCATGGCAGAATTAACGGTAGAGAATTTTTTCCGGGAGATGACGAAATGGTGCCATGAAAAAGGAGCCCTTTCCAGAATACAGGCTCATGGATCCTGGGGGGATATTCTTCAGGCGTATGGTGCCGCCGATATACCCGAAGGGGAAACCTTTTCCGCCTTTGACCGGTATGAAGTCAATACGGTTCACAGAAAACTGGCATCTTCTGCAGGACATGTCTATGGTAAAAAAATTATCTCTAACGAGTCCTTTACCTGGCTTCGGTTTCCCAGATTTGTGGTTACCCTTGAAAATATCAAAGCTGCTGCAGACAGCATTTTTTTAGACGGCATGAATCAGATTGTGAATCATGGATACTCCTACAGTCCTGAAAATGAAAATGAACTGGGATGGCCATTTTACGCTTCATCCCAGATCAACCATACAAATACCTGGTGGAAATATTACAAACCCTTAAGTGTCTATTTCAACCGGGTATGTGATTTCCTGCGCCGTGGAAAGACGAAAGTAAAGCTGGCAGTTTATCTTCCACAGTCTGATATCTGGGCGGAGAATCCACTGTCGGATATTCATATGTGTATGAAATTAGAAGAGCGGATAACCACCAGGACTGCAGACCGCATTCATAAGGAAGGATTTTGGTTCGACTATGTAAACGATGATGCCGTGGAGCGCTGGATGGATTATAATTACGAAATCCTCGTGCTCCTGGAATGTGAGCGGATGCCCCTGCAGACAGTTTATAAGCTGCAGGAATTTGCAGACAGCGGAAAAAAAATCATCTGTAAAGGGCCTGCTCCCGCCCGCTCCTGCGGATTACTATCTTATCAGGAAAACACCGGAAAAATCCAACATATAATGGAAGAGATGCAAGAGGCTGGACAGTTAATTATTACGGAGAAAAATGATGATGATTTGATAACGGAACTGACCCGTAATTTAGTCCCCGATGTAAAGGTATATTATAATAAGGAAGAAATCGGTTATGTACATCAGGAAGACGGAGACACGGATATTTATTTTCTGTCCAATATCAGCGCCGGGAACAAACAGGAAAAGATAAGATTTTCCGACCAGAAAAATAACTTTTATGTTTTTGATCCTTTGGCTGGACAGGAAAAAGGTATTCGCAGCAAACAGAAAGATGGGGCGGATACCATAGTGGAACTTGAATTTGAAGCTTTCCAGTCGCTAATCTTTGTATTTTCGGTTGAAATGGAAGATGAAACTCCGGTTCAGAAAGAACATAAAAAGGAATTCTCCCTGGATCTGTCCGAAGATTGGAAGTTTTCCGCAGATAGCGGCTGTTTTACAAAGCACTACGATGAATTGGAGAGCTGGGCAAATGAAGAAAGCCTCCGTTATTATTCCGGAGAAGGAATATACTGTAAAGAGGTTTCTATAGAAAAAGAAAAATGGAACCGGATGCAGGAAACGGGCATGGCAGAGCTGCAGTTTGAGCATATCGGTGAAACGGCAGGCATTTTTGTAAACGGACAGGAAGCAGGAACATTTATTAAACGTCCCTATAAAATGAATATTTTAAAATACCTGAAAGAGGGTAGCAATACTCTGGAGGTCAGAGTTTCGAACCTTTTGATAAACAGGGCGATAGATCCCAAATACCCGGAAACGGATTATCCTGAACCTGTTATAAGTGAATGGCCCTATTCTACCGCGGCATTAAACCGCTGCCGCAGGGAGCGGGTCTATAACTGGAGAGAACGTGAAATGATAGCAGAGCCACTTCCTTCCGGAATATGGGGGAAGGTAGGGATATATTGGTAAATACCTGCAACTGGCAGGTGGTTTTGGTTGAATAGCGTTGGCAGTTCTTATATAATGAATCTAAGTAAAATACAGTTATAATTGTCATAATAAGATTAGTAAAGGAGTATGTAGTGTGGCTAAATTAAAGACGAATATTGCACAATTAGGTTCGACAAGATTGTTATATTCAAGAATTGCGGACAGCATATGTGAATACATTACGGAAAATAAAATAGGGATAGGGGAAAAACTTCCAAGTGAGCGGGAATTAGCCGTGATGTGGGGGGTAAGCCGGTCATCGGTGCGGGAAGCAATACGTGAGTTAGAAAATCAGGGACTGTTAAGTGTGGAAGCAGGCAGAGGCTCCTTTGTGATTGGTGAAGTCTCTGACAAATCCATGATGTTTAAAATCCAGAAAAGGAATTTTTTCGAACAGTTTGAGATTAAGACCGTTCTGGAAGAGTATATGCTGAAAAAGATCACCCCGGTGATATCAGAAGAGGTATTATCGCAATTGGAACACATTGCAAAACAGATGATAACTATGTGTGATAACGGAATCTTCCCGCAGGAACTGGACAACCTGTTCCACAAAATTTTATTAGAGTCTTACGGTAATAAGGAAATGATCAATCTGGTGGAAAATATGATCCATGTATTTGGTGAATATAACGATGTTTATTTCCATCTGTGTGAGGGTGTGGTCAATGAAACAAATCAGACTATTTTAGATACCATCCCTTACCATCTGGATATGGTCCGGATGATGAGAGCAAGAAATGTAAAAGAAGTAATTAAAATCTATCGGAAAATTATTGAGCTGGATATACAGCTGTACAGCATGGTGAATCCGGCGGACCAGAAGGAGACATTATGATGGATGACCTGTTAAGCATGACCCATTTAGGCGATGAATACGATAAATATTTAAATGCAGTAATCCCGCCTGTTTTTATGAATTCCCTGCATGTATTTCCCACGTTTGAGGAATATGCCGGATGTGATGCTTCTAAGAAAGGAGAATTTAAATACGGAAGAGTTTCGAACCCTACCGTGCATATTCTGGAAGAAAAGGTGGCTGCATTAGAGCATGGATGCCGGGCGGCTGCTTTTGGAAGCGGGATGGCGGCAACATCAGCAGCGATTCTGGCAACCTGTAAAGCAGGAAGCCATATAATCTGTATGCGGGATGTATACGGGCCTGTAAAGAATATTTTAAACCGGTATATGATTCCTAAGCTGAATATGTCTGTTACTTATTGGGCAGGAGAGAGCCTGGATGAACTGGATAAGGCAATCCTGCCGGAAACAGATCTGATTATGATAGAAAGTCCGGCTACCTTTGTCTTTACTGTGGTTGATATCGCAGGCGTAGCAGCAATTGCAAAAAAGCATGGGGTGAAAACGTATATTGACAATACATACTGCACGCCGCTTTATCAGAAACCGCTGGATCTGGGGATTGATCTGGTTATGCATACCCTTACCAAATATATCGGTGGACACAGCGACATTATGGGTGGTATTCTCACATCTGCAGATGAAGAACTCATGATTGAAATCCAGTTCACCGTCCGTGAGCTTTTTGGAGCTAATATGGGACCCATGGAAGCCTGGCTTGCAATCCGGGGACTTCGGACTATGGCACTCAGAGTGGCAGAACATGGCAGGACGGCACAGATAATTGCAGAATATCTGGAGAAGCATGAAAGAGTGGAACGCGTCTATTATACCGGTCTGCCGTCCCATCCCCAGCGGGAGTTAATCGAAGAGCAGCAGAAAGGACACACAGGATTACTAAGTTTTGTGCTGAAGGATTCCCCCGATGAAGCGGTAAAAGTAATTAACAAATTAAAACTATTTGGAAAAGGCTGCTCCTGGGGAGGATTTGAAAGTCTTGCCCTCTGTCCGCTGTATACGGCAACGGAAGAGGAAATAAAATTTTTGAATCTGTCAGATCATGACCGGGGGCTGATACGTATCCATTGCGGTTTAGAAGGCGTGGATAATCTGATGGAAGACTTAGAAAATGCATTGGAGCGTGTCTTAAATTGAATTTTTATCAGGATGAAAAAGAAGAAATGGGGTGGCGGAAATGAATTACAGAGAAAATATTATGGCGATTCTAAATTACAAGCCTTATGAAAATATGCCGGTAGTGTCCTTTGGGTACTGGGTGGAAACGCTGGACAAATGGGCAGCGGAGGGACATATTACCAGAGAAGAAGCAGAAGGTTACCGGAAGTTTGGGGACAATTCTGAGGCTGATAAAAGTGTGATGAAAAAACTTGGGTTTGATTTTAACTGGAACTCCTGCGTAGGATGCCAGGTGGACATCTATCCAAGATTTGAAGTGGAGGTAATGGAAGAAAGGCCGGATGGCTCCAGGATCATCCGGGATGAGCTGGGGCTGATTGTACTGGAAAAACCGGGGACAGTTTCCATACCAGCAGAGATTGGAACCTCAATGACCGACCGTCAGGCATGGGAAGAACATTATCTTCCCCGTCTGCAATGGTCTAAGGAACGTATGGATGAAAGCCTGTTGAAATCACTGCAGGATACCTCCGGGCGTGAGGTTCCCGTTGCAATACACTGCGGTTCGCTGCTTGGCAGGATGAGGGATCTGCTGGGGGTAGAGCAGTTAAGCTACTTATATATGGATGACGAAGAGCTGTATGCAGAAATAATCGATACCATGGCAGGGCTGTCTTACAAGTGGGTCAAAGCGGCGCTGGAATCCGGAGCAAAGTTTGATTATGCCCATTACTGGGAAGATATCTGTTTTAAAAATGGTCCGCTGGTGATACCCGGTGTGTTTGATGAGTACGTAGGTCCTCATTATAAAAAGACAACAGAGCTGTTAAAACAATATGGCGTAACCATAGTTTCAGTGGATTGTGACGGTTTGATTGATTCCCTGATACCTACCTGGCTGGAAAATGGCGTCAATACTATGTTTCCCATTGAAGTAGGCACGTGGAATGCGTCCATAGAGCCATGGAGAGCAAAATATGGAAAACAGATTCGCGGTGTTGGAGGTATGAATAAAACCATATTTGCCAGAGATTATAAAGCCATAGATGCAGAGATAGAGAGACTGAAGCCGCTGATAGAACTGGGGGGATACATTCCCTGCCCGGATCATCGGATTGCCCCGGATGCCATATTTGAAAATGTACAGTATTACTGCGAACAGATTCGCAGGATCATTTAAAGGAATTTGTGCAGCAGCAATTCTGGAACTGCTTACCGCTGGACAAGTAAAGGAAAAGTGGCAGTACCCGTACAGTATTGCGTAATTAACTTTTAATTGCGCGAGCTGTACGGGTACTGTTATTTTTGTGGGAAAATGGCTGCCCGTTTAAACGTGCTGTCTGATATTTAAGGAAATCTCGCTTTCTCTTTCTGCATATGATAGAATAGAAGAAAAAGCAAGTATCGGATACTGTATGGATTGAAGTGAAATGCAGGCAGTAGGATGTCAGGGTTGCAGAAAAATATGAATGGAAAGGAAGCCACGCTGTGATTTCTTCAACCTGTATGATTTGTGGCCGTATCCCAGGTAAGAACGGGATGCGTTATCGGTGTGAAAATGGCAAAAATGATTTTAAAAGTGATTATTGGTGTAATGGCGGTGGTATTTCTGATAGGAGCAGCCGGTGTAATTTACCTTACTGTAAGGGAATACAGACCAAAGAAGAATGAAAAAGTAGAAGTTCCCAAGGGAAGCAGGAAGCTTTCGGTATCCGATAAACTAACATTCCTGACATGGAATACCGGATATGCCGGTTTAGATAAAACCCAGGATTTCTTTATGGACGGTGGTACGAAGGTGATGCCGGATAAAAAAGAAGAGGTACTGGCAAATATGGAGGCAATTTCCCAGACATTAAAAGAGAATGCGGCGGATGTCTATTTTCTTCAGGAAGTGGACATTTATTCAAAACGTTCCTACTACCAGGATCAGACAGCATTTTACAGAGAAGAACTTGGGATGGGAAATATGTTTGCCTATAATTTTAAATGTGACTTTGTTCCTTATCCGCTGCCGTTCATCGGACATGTGGAATCGGGCGTCGCAACATATACGCAGCTGGGGGCAGCAGAAGCCAGTCGTATAGCACTGCCGGAGTCTTTTTCCTGGCCGGTGAAAACATGTAATTTAAAGAGGTGTCTGTTGACGACCAGGATACCTTTCGAGGACTCAGACAAAGAGCTTGTACTTGTAAATCTCCATCTGGAGGCTTATGACGATGGGGCAGGGAAGAAGGCGCAGGGTGCGCTGCTGGCACAGGTTTTGGAAGAAGAGTATCAAAAGGGAAATTATGTGATTGCCGGAGGTGATTTTAATCAGACCTTTTCTTCGGTAGCCAAGTATCCAATCTGGAATAAAGATGGATGGGTACCGCCCAAAATGGATGAAGACAGCCTTCCGGAAGGTTTCCGCTTTGTTATTGATGATTCAGCACCTACCTGCCGTCTGCTGGATGCACCGTATACCGGTTCGTATGATACTTCCCAGGTATATGTTCTGGATGGATTCATTGTTTCTGAAAATATAATGGTAGAAACGGCGGATGTAGTTGACGTAGGTTTTGAGAATACAGATCATCAGCCGGTGAGAATGACGGTGAATCTGAAGTTCTAACGTAGATTGGACAATTACATTTCCCTGTGTTAGAATAAAAAAGATATAAAGACACGCTATATATATATAAGATAAGTTTTGACAATTTCTTGGAGGAAAGATGAAAAACGAAGATATGTTTCAAATGCGGCAGTTAAAGGACAGCGATCTGGAGGAGTTTAATGCGCTGCTTCGCTATGTATTTCAGGTTACAGGAGATGAGTTACTAAAGTCAGGCTGGGAAGAAGATGAAATCCAGCGTGCAAAAGCACCAATATTAAAGCAGTCCTATATACTGGGCTATTTTCATAAAGATAAACTGGCATCCCAGATAGTAGTATACCCCATGGAAGTGAATGTCTATGGAGAGATCTATAAGATGGGAGGGATTACAGGGGTTGCTACCTATCCTGAATATGCCGGCAGAGGATTGATTCATACCCTGATGCTGAAAATTCTGGAGCATATGAGGGAAGAAAAGCAGTCTGTTTCATTTTTGTATCCATACTCTATTCCTTTTTACAGGAAAAAGGGATGGGAAATTGTATCAGATCAGATTAAGTTCAGCATTAAGGATACACAGCTGCCCAAGAAGCAACCCGTTCCCGGTATGGTAGAAAGAGTAGAATGGGATCATGAAGACTTAAAGAACGTTTACCGGTACTTTGCAGTCCAAAGACACGGAGCTTTAATCAGGGACGATCTGGCATGGGAAGAATACTGGCGCTGGGAATCCGATGATGTCATTGCGGCAATCTATTACAGTGAAGAGCATAAACCGCTGGGGTATATTGTATATTCTATTGAAAATGAAGTATTTAACGTCAAAGAAATTCTCTATCTGAATATAGAAGCAAGACATGGAATCTGGAATTATATCAGTTCTCATTTTTCAATGATTACTGAAGTAAAAGGATATAATTATACCGGGGAACCCCTTGCTTTTCTTCTGGAAGACAGTGAAATCACCGAGACCATTGCACCTTATATTATGGCAAGGATTGTAGATGTCCGGGAATTCATTCTGCAGTATCCATTTCAGGTAATGCCGGAAGACTTTCATATTCATTTAATTGTTCATGATAATATGGCGCCCTGGAATGAAGGAGATTTTCAGATTTACTGGAAGGATCAGAAGACATATTGTGATCAGGAAAATGATCTGCCGCTTACGAATATCGTAGAGTTAGATATACAAACTCTGACCACAATGTTAATGGGATACAAAAGGCCTTCGTATCTGTATGAAAATGACAGGCTTGATATGGAATATTATATGGTACAGATATTAGAACGGCTAATACCGGTGGGAAAACCATATTTTTCCGATTATTTCTAAATTAGTGATATCCCGTTCTGTGCTTATAAAATAAGGGCTGAAATTACACTAGGTGGATTTCGGCCTTTATTTTAATTTCACAGGACGAAAAGATTCACCCCCCCTATTGACATTTAAATCCCACACGCCTATAATAACACTAACTGAATAGCTATGCAGGGGAACTAATAATAGTTGAGATTGATATGTATATATCTAACCCTTTGAACCTGACAGTTAACACTGTGGTAGGGAGCATTCGATGAGTAATAGTTGGATGTTCACTTTTTAGTGAACATTTTTTTATGAAAAACAGAGTGAACTGGCAGGTAAGCAATTACCTGTCTTTTTTCATGCAATAAACCAGGCATTTGCTATTCGTTAATACAAACACATAAGGAGGAACAGCAAATGCGCGCATATTACACGCAGATGGAAGCAGCAAAGAAAGGAATTGTAACACCGCAGTTGGAGATTGTAGCGGCAAAAGAAGAAATGGAGGTTCCCAAATTAATGGAACTGGTGGCATCCGGACAGGCAGTAATTCCGGCTAATGTACATCACACCTCTCTCTCTCCGGAGGGAATCGGAAGCGGACTTCGCACTAAGATAAATGTAAATCTGGGAATTTCAGGGGACAGTAAGGATTATGACCGGGAATTGAAAAAGGTGCAGATGGCAATTGATTTTGGAGCAGAAGCAATCATGGACCTGAGTAATTATGGAAAAACACATGACTTCCGGGAAAAATTAATTGAGATGTCTCCGGCAATGATTGGGTCGGTACCGATGTATGATGCCATTGGTTATTTAGAGAAAGATTTGTTAGAGATCACGGCAAAGGATTTTTTAAGAGTGGTAGAAGCACATGCAAGAGAAGGCGTTGATTTTGTTACTATCCATGCCGGATTAAACCGCAGAGCGGTGGAGAGCTTCCGCAGGGCAGGACGGAAAATGAATATTGTTTCCAGAGGAGGTTCCCTGTTGTTCGCCTGGATGGAAATGACGGGAAACGAAAATCCATTCTTTGAATACTATGATGAAGTGCTGGATATACTGCGGGAACATAATGTGACAATCAGTATCGGAGATGCTCTGCGTCCGGGATGCATTGCAGACAGTTCCGATGCGGGACAGATTGCGGAGTTAATAGAAATCGGCAACCTGACTAAATGGGCATGGGAAAAGGATGTGCAGGTATTAGTAGAGGGGCCGGGACATATGGCAATGGATGAGATTGCTGCAAATATGAAAATGGAAAAGAGAATCTGCCATAATGCCCCATTCTATGTTCTGGGCCCTCTGGTAACGGATATTGCACCGGGGTATGATCATATTACATCCGCAATCGGAGGCGCAATAGCGGCTGCAAACGGAGCGGACTTCTTATGTTATGTTACTCCGGCGGAACACCTGCGCCTGCCGGATGTGAGTGATGTAAGAGAAGGCATTGTAGCCAGCAAGATCGCAGCCCATGCAGCAGATATCGCCAAAGGAATCAAAGGAGCCAGAGATATTGATAACCGTATGGCAGAAGCAAGGCATAAGATGGACTGGGATGAAATGTTTGACATCGCAATTGATGGAAAGAAGGCAAAAGAGTATTTTGAAAGCACACCTCCGGCGGACCGCCATACCTGTTCCATGTGCGGAAAAATGTGTGCAGTCCGAACTACAAATATGATCCTGGAAGGCAAAAAGGTAGAATTCTGTACGGAAAAGTAAAAATTTATATTAGACCCTCACGGCAGTCTCCCAATTTACATATAGGCAGGTCCGCTTGCCGCGCTGCTGTGGGAATAAAGAAACAGGACGGGATATAAATCATGAAAATAAATGGACAGACAGCAGAACTAGTAAAAACAATAACGCTGGAAGAATTTCTGATAGAAAAAAATTATAATCTTTCCAGAATCGCTGTAGAATTAAATGGAGTAATCGTACCAAAAGGGAAATTTGCAGGCATTGTTTTAAACGATGCGGACTGCCTGGAAATCGTCAGTTTCGTAGGCGGAGGTTGAGCAATGCAGATAAAATTAAATGGAAAGATCACCAAAATTCAGTGCAATACCCTGGCGGAATTAAAAGGACAGTACGGCAAAGAAGAGGATATCGTAATCTTAAATGGTTTTTCTGTTCCCATAGAAGAATTCATCAGTGGGACAAGAACATTAAAAGAGATGGATGAGGTGTTTTTTATACATAGAGGGGTGCTGCCGGGGCAAGAGGAGCTGGAGGCCATGATGGCATCCAGGCACACCCCCGGGGTCTGGGAAAAAGTGAACAATGCCTGTGTCGCAGTAGCGGGACTGGGCGGCCTGGGATCTCACATTGCGGTGATGCTTGCAAGGACAGGCGTAGGGAAGCTTTTGCTGGTAGATTTTGATGTAGTAGAACCGAGTAACTTAAACCGCCAGAACTATCTGGTTTCCCATCTGGGTAAGAAGAAAACAGAGGCATTAAAAGAACAGATTGCCCAGATCAATCCTTTTATCCAGGTAGAGACAATAGACAGAAGGGTAACCTCACAAAATGCGGCGGGTATATTTGAGGAATATCCCATTATATGTGAAGCATTTGACAGGCCGGAAGCCAAGGCGGCTCTGGTAAATGCGGTACTGATGGAACTCCCGGAATCCACAATCGTTTCCGCATCCGGGATGGCCGGATATGACAGTGCCAATGAAATAAAGACCGTGCGTAAGATGTCAAGGCTCTATGTGTGCGGGGATATGGAAAATGAAGCAAAGGAAGGAAGAGGGCTGATGGCACCCAGAGTCCAGGTGTGTGCCGGACATCAGGCCAATATGGTTCTGCGTCTGATACTTGGAATCACGGACGTATAGTGCGCGGTCTGCATCAATAGAATATCTGCGGCAAACGCAGGAATACAGGTTCATCATAAATGTTTCGAAAGGAAAAGGATACAGAAATGGAAGATAAATTAATCATAGGCGGTCATGCCTTTGAATCCAGGTTTATCCTGGGATCAGGCAAATTTTCATTAGAGATGACCAATGCAGTTATTAAAAATGGAGGAGTGGAAATGGCTACACTGGCACTTCGCCGTGCCAATGTAGGCGGGGAAGAAAACATCCTGGACTATATGCCGGAAGGCATTACCTTACTGCCAAATACATCCGGTGCCAGAACGGCGGAAGAGGCGGTCCGCATTGCACGTCTGGCAAGGGAAATCGGCTGCGGTGACTTTGTAAAAATTGAGGTTGTGCACGACTCCAAATATCTGCTTCCGGATAATTATGAGACAATCAAAGCAACAGAAGTACTGGCAAAGGAAGGATTTATTGTAATGCCCTATATGTACCCGGATTTAAATGCAGCCAGAGATATGGTAAATGCAGGAGCAGCAGCCATTATGCCTCTGGGAGCTCCAATTGGAAGCAACAAGGGTCTGTGTACCAGGGAATTTATCAAAATGCTGGTGGAAGAAATTGACCTGCCGATCATCGTTGACGCCGGAATCGGAAGGCCTTCCCAGGCATGTGAGGCAATGGAAATGGGGGTAGACGCCATTATGGCAAATACCGCAATTGCAACGGCAGGAGATGTGGCACAGATGGCAGCAGCATTCAAGCTGGCGGTAATATCAGGAAGAATGGCATATCTGGCAGGACCAGGCCGGGTATTGGAACAGATGGCGGAAGCATCCAGTCCATTGACCGGATTTTTACAGGATTAGAGCACGTATGAATATGATTGAATCAGAGAGCATTTGAAAATTGCTTTAATTAAAATGAATGCTCTGGCAGCTTGCAACTTAAGATTTCGAATGAAAGAAAGGAAACTAGAGTGTGTTTGAGTACAGAAAATGAGAAGAAACCGGAGTATCCCAAAGCAGGGGTCTCCGGTATTAGATCCGGCAGGTTTATCACGGAAGAGACAAACCATATGGAATATCAGCCGGGAATGGAAGATTTACAATCCGATATTATGGATAAGGTTCTGGAAAAGGTCAATATATATGATTATGAAGCTTACACCGCCAAAGATGTAAAACTGGCGCTGGCAAAGGAAAGCCTGCTTCCCGAAGATTTTGCGGCGCTTCTTTCCCCGGCGGCAGAACCCTTTTTAGAAGAGATGGCGAGAAAAGGAAAGGCAGAGACGGGAAAGCATTTTGGAAATGCAGTTTCACTTTTTACTCCATTGTATATTGCAAATTATTGTGAAAATAACTGCATTTACTGTGGTTATAATTGTAAAAACCGAATTCTACGGGGAAAACTTTCCATGGAAGAAATAGAAGAGGAATTAAAGAATATCGCATCCACCGGATTACAGGATATTTTACTATTAACAGGAGAATCCAGAAAGGCATCTGATGTAAACTATATTGGAGAGGCAGTCAGGATAGCAGCAAGGTATTTTGCCTTAGTGGGGGTTGAAATTTATCCTTTGAATACGGACGAGTACCAATATCTGCATACCTGCGGTGCAGATTACGTCTGTGTCTATCAGGAGACCTACAATCCCATAAGGTATGAACGACTCCATTTAAGTGGTCCCAAGCGTATTTATCCATATCGCTTTCATGCCCAGGAAAGAGCCCTGAAAGGAGGAATGCGTTCCGTCGCCTTTGGCGCCCTTTTAGGCTTGGATGATTTTCGTAAGGATGCGTTTGCAACCGGAATGCATGCCTATCTGGTTCAGCAGAAATATCCCCATGCGGAGATTGCTTTTTCTCCGCCAAGGCTTCGTCCAATTATTAATAATGACAAGATCAATCCCAAAGATGTTCACGAAACCCAGCTGCTTCAGGTCATGCTGGCATATCGCCTGTTCATGCCATTTGCAGGGATAACCATTTCTACCCGGGAAAGGGAAGGCTTCCGGGATCATGTCATTGGTATGTGCGCCACTAAGATATCAGCGGGGGTAAAGGTAAGCGTTGGAGGGCATGGAGAAGAGGCAAAAGGCGATGAACAGTTCGAAATATCAGACCCCAGAAATGTAGAAGACGTGAAGCGGGCAATTATTGCCCAGGGACTGCAGCCTGTCTATGTGGATTATATCAGAGTGTAATACAGGGACAAAATGCATGTTTACAGGTTTTATGCAGGGGGCGTGTAGTATATATAATCTCAATTGTGGAAAACCCGGGAGGCAGAAGATGTATTTGTGTATAACCAACAGAAAACTTTGTACAGGAAATTTCTTAACGAAGATAAGGGAACTGGCGGATAGGCAGGAGATAGAGAAAATTGTATTACGGGAGAAAGATCTTTCTTCCGATGATTATGAAGCACTGGCAGAAAAATGCAAAGAGATCTGTCAGGAGTATGGGAAACCGCTGGTAATCAATCAGTTTATAGAAACCGCTCAAAAACTGCAGAATCCGGAAGTGCAGATCTCTATGGAGATGCTCAGGAAATATACAGGAAATACAGTACAGCAAAGAGTGAATACCGGAGCAGGCAGCACCTGTAATTTACACAGTACTGTACTGGGAGAGTTTCAGGCGGTGGGGGTGTCGGTTCACAGTGCCCCAGAAGCAGAAGAAGCACAGCTTCTGGGTGCCGGATATTTGATCGCAGGGCACATTTTTCAGACGGACTGTAAAAAAGGAATTCCCGGGCGGGGGCTTGCATTTCTAGAAGAAGTTTGCCAAAAAGTAAGTATTCCGGTTTATGCCATTGGGGGGATATCACCGGACAATATACAGGAGGTAATCCGCGCCGGAGCAAAGGGCGGATGCATGATGTCAGGTTTTATGAGGTAACAGGCAGCAGTATCATAATGCTTGTCCCGCCTCCTGGGGCATCCTCAATCCAGATCCTTCCTTTATGCAGTTTTATTATTTCCTTTGCAATACAGAGACCAAGTCCAAAGTGCTCCTTATCTTTATGGGATGCATCTACCCGGTAAAACCGGTCAAACACCGCTTTTTTATTCTCATCCGCGATGCCGGGACCGCTGTCGGTCACAGCAATCTGGAACTTGCCGGAACCAAATGTAAGGGAAATACTCACTTTTCCGCCTTCAGGAGTATAGGAGAAAGCATTGTCCAGCAGGATGGACAGAATCTGACCAATCCGTCCCGGATCACAGAGAAGCGGGGGAATCGACTGCTCTGGAATATGAAAGGCAAAATCCATATTCTTATCCAAAGCCTGGGGCTCGAATTTTTCATAAGTTTCTAAAACCAGTGTGTCAAGTTCCGTGGGCTCCCGCTGAATGGTCCAGTTTCTGGCATCTGCATTTGCAAGGGTAAGCATGTCATTGATCAGCCTTGCCATACGGGCCGCTTCTGATTCCATTGCGTGGATAAATCGTATGGCATCCTCTTTGCCTGCAATTTTCAGTGCGGACAGACTGCTTGTAATAACCGTGAGGGGAGAGCGGAGCTCGTGGGATGCAGAAGCGACGAATTGTACCTGCTTTTCCCGGTTTTCTTTTAATGGGCGAATCATATGGCGTGTAAAGAGCCAGGAAAAAATACCGAGAAGTATAATAGCGCACAGATCAACGAGTACAATAAGCATACGTTGGCGAAAGATCTGAGATTTCTGGGAGGTAAAAGGAGAGATGGCAGTTATACTAAGATAACCGCTGTCTTTGGGAATCAGAGCTACCGAGGCATAATAAAGTTCTCCATCCTCTCCTGTCATTTTAAATTCTTCATGTTTGGACAGCACACTGTTTTTTCCAAAATTGTCAATATCCAGTCCGAAGGTCTGCAAAGCAGTTTCGTTTGCCTGGGCAGTTAGCTTTTCGGCAGCGGGAGATGGATTCAGGGAGTCGAATACCAGATTGTTTCCGGTGTCTTTTATATCCAGCTGTATATGGTAATTGTATTCCATCTGAGTAATCCAGGTATGAGTAATGACTGATTGGTTCTCAAGATAAGAGTAGAGTGAATTTATGTTATTTATAAAAGAGGAATAACTGATATCTCTGATGCCGGATTCAGCTATGGTCAGACAGATGCAGGACATGGCGACCAGGATGAGTCCGGTCACCATAGTACAGAAAAGTGTCATTTGACGGTGTAATTTTCTAAACATTTGTATCCTCCAGGCTATATCCGATCCCACGGATCGTTTTCAGGGTAAGTGTGCTGCTGACACTGGTAAGACGCCTTCGCAGGAGATGGATATAATTATCCAGATTCCCTTCCTCCACAGAGGCATCCGGTCCCCAGACGCGGGTTAACAGGGTCATACGGGGAAGAATTTTACCCGAATTATTTAAAAAAGCCTCCAGCAGGTCACCCTCCCGACGTGACAGGGCACAGGTCAGTTCTCCCCGTGAGAGTTTTTTCTGTGACGCATCATAAGAGATATCTCCATAGGTAAGGGGTTTGTTTTCATTCCAGCCTGCAGGCCTTCTGCTGATGCAGCGAATTCTTGCCATTAACTCTTCAAATGCAAAGGGTTTTACAATATAATCATCGGCTCCAAGATCCAGCCCCTGCACACGGTCATGTAAATCACCCAGTGCAGTCACCAGAATCAGAGGTGTGGATATTTGCTCCGAACGCACTTTCTTCAGAACGGCAGTACCGTCCATTAAAGGGAGCATACGGTCCAGCAGAATAAGATCATGGACATTTTCACGTATATAGCGAAGTCCGGACTCCCCGTCGTGGCAGACATCCACAGAGATGCCCTCGTGTTCTAACTGGTATTTTATTGAATCACATAAAATTAAATCATCTTCAATTATTAATATTCTCATAACATTTCGCCTCCTGATCCTATTATAATATGAATTGTATTAAAATAAAGCAGAAAATAACTTAAGAATCATTAAGTTTTAATTTTTAGAGAGTAGCTAGAGAAAAGTATGCTATTCTGGCTCCATCAAAACAAATTAATATCATTATGAGGAGGAATAACAATGAGAGGTTTTTTAAAAAAGGGAATATGTCTGACAATGGCGGCGGGTCTGGCGGCTATACCGCTGGCAGGATGCCAGAGTGGTACCGATAGTGTATCGGATACACAGGGGGGAAGTAGTGAGGCAGCATCCGGAACCAATACTTCAACTGGTACAGAAGCAGGTGTGATGGGACGCTATCTGGAAGAAGATGCGGCATTGCCTGAGGGAACAGCTATGATACTGGATATATGCAGGCAGACAGACGGAAGTGTGAATATGGCGATTAGCAATGAAGCAGGCAGCAGGGAGATATGGAGTTCCAAAGATGTGGGAAAGACCTGGGAAAAAGTGTCGGATTTCCCGGCAGATATTCTGAACGATGATGTGGCTTATTTATATCATATGGCTTTGTCACCGGATGGTGCGATTGGAGCTGTAAAATATTCGGAAGATGGCAGTTTCCAGCCCTTGTATGCCGACAAAGATGGAAATGTAAAAGTATTTGACCAATTATTTGGCGGAGCAGAAGCAAATGCCCAGGCAAACCTGTCCGATGTAAGCTTTACGGAAGACGGTAAACTGCTGGCAATGGGAAGCAAGGGCGTATTTTTAATAGATACAGAAAAAGGAACTGTGGCACAAGAGTTCGCAAAGGGTACCTCTCCCATAACCATTGGAACTGCAGGAAACGTACTTCTTGTAGTAACTACGGATGAGGTGCAGCTTTATGATATCACAACTGGTAAACTGATGGATAAGGATAAAGTTCTGGATGAGCAGATAGTGGGAAAAGACTCCCCGGGACAGTTGGAGGGCAGTTCCAGTACAAAGTCGGTGTTGTTCCAAAAAGGGAAAGAAGGAGAGTCGGTATACTACTGCAATTCCAATGGTTTCTATAGCCATACCATTGGGGGAAGCATAGCAGAACAGATTATGAATGGAGAGTTGAATTCCCTTGGAAGCCCCAGCACGGGACTGGTGTCCATGGCATCCATGGATGATGATTCTTTCCTGGTTGCCTGCATGGATGGAAGCGAATATAAATTATTGCGTTATGTGTACTCAAAGGATACACCAGCCGTACCAAGTAATGAGATAAAGGCCTATACACTACGGGATAATCCTGAAATCCGCCAGGCAATAGCCCTCTTCCAAAAGAAGTATCCGGATACCTGTGTGACGCTGGAAGTTGGATTGTCGGGGGATGATGCAGTAAATACATCCGATGCACTCCGTACATTAAATACAAATATCCTGGCGGGGAAAGGACCGGATCTGCTTCTTCTGGACGGAATGCCAATTCAGTCGTATATAGAAAAAGGAATATTGACAGACCTTGGCAGTGTGTTGGAACCGATTTCCTCTGAAGAGGGATTTATTGAAAACATTAAGAATACCTATGAAAGTGATGGAAAAATCTATGCTGTTCCAAGCAGATTCCAGATACCGGCGATTCAGTCCACTAAAGAGACGGTTGATGCGGCAGTAGATCTGAAATCCCTTGCAGATCAGGCTGAAAAAATGAAGAATGAAAAGAGCTATATGAGAGTACTCTCTCAGATGTCCATGGTAGACCTGGCATTGGAACCGTTATATAATGTAAGCTCACCTGCATGGGAAAAAGAGGACGGAACCCTGGATAAGGATGCACTGACAGAGTTTGTTACACAATTCAAGCGTCTCTATGATCTGGAGGACCACAGTCAGGATCAGGTCGATACCTATGTGGAAGAAGACATTAAAAATTCAACGGCAAGTTCTTTCTTAAGTGTTTCTATGGGAAGTATGGGCAGAATGGATGACAGTATGGGAATCAGCATTGGAAATATTATGTCTATGAACGATTTGGCTATGGTGGTTTCCTCAATCAAGCAGATAAATGGAGAAACTTATGGATTGCTGAATGGGCAGTCAAAGAATGTATATGTACCGGGGACGGTTATCGGAATCAGCAGTAAAAGTACAGCGCCGGAGCAGGCTGGGAAATTTGCATCTTTCCTTTTGTCCAAAGAATCTCAGATTGTCAATCAGGGAGGGGGATTCCCGGTAAATAAAGCTGCATTTGATACAGTGATTAACGACAAACCGGCAAAAGGGTTAGGAAGCTTAAGCAGTGGAAGTAGCCAGACGGGGGAAATGGTCTCCCTGGATATTGAGTGGCCTACCGATGAAGAAATTAATACCTTTAAAGGTTTTGTAGAGTCTCTGGATAAAGGACCGCTGTCTGATAATGTAATTAAAGAAACCGTATTTGAGCAGGTGAAACGATGCGTAAAGGATAATGTTTCCGTAGAGGATGCAGTAAATACCATTCTGCAAAAAGTAAATCTGTATATTAGTGAAAGATAAAATTTTTATTAAATCTATTAATTTTCTATTATATAGTTGTGCAGGGTGAATATCCTATGATATAATCGGACTAAAATTTTTTAGGAGGAATTATATCATGGATTTAGACCCTGACCCTGGTGCGACACAGATTGCACTGCAACTATTATTTTTGGTGTTTTTAACATTTGTAAATGCGTTCTTTGCAGGAGCTGAGATGGCAGTGGTATCTGTCAATAAGAACAAGATCAAACGTCTTGCTGAGAACGGTAACAAGAAAGCAGTTTTGATACTCAGACTGATGGAGGATTCCACAAAGTTCTTATCTACGATTCAGGTAGTGATTACTTTTGCAAACTTCTTCTCCAGTGCATCAGCAGCATCCGGTATTTCGAAGATTCTGGGAGGATGGATGAGCAAGTTCAACGTCCCATTCAGCGAAACCATCGCACTTGTTATTGTTACTATTTTACTTTCTTTTGTAACCCTTGTATTGGGGGAACTGGTACCGAAAAGAATAGCTTTGCAGAAAGCGGAAGCCTTTAGTTTATGGACAGTAAAACCGATCTACATTGTATCAAAGGTAATGGCGCCGTTTATTAAGCTTTTGTCTCTGTCTACGAATTTCATATTACGATTAGCTGGTATGAAAACAGAGAATATAGAAGAGCGTGTGTCGGAGGAGGAAATCAAGGCCTTATTAGAATCAGGCAGTGAACAAGGTGTGTTTAATGAAATTGAAAAGGAAATGATAACATCGATTTTTTCTTTTGATGATAAAATAGCAAAGGATGTTATGGTTCCCAGAAAAGCAGTTTATGCAATTGATATAGACGAGCCGCTGGAAGACTATGTGGATGAGCTGTTATCCAGCAGACATTCCAAAATACCGGTCTATAAAGAAGATATTGACAATATTATCGGTGTTCTGCATATGAAGGATTTCATATTGGCAGCCAAGGAAAGCACTTTTACCGGTGTAAAGGTAGAAGAGATAATGCAGGAGCCATATTTCGTACCGGAGTCTAAGAATACGGATGAATTATTCCGTGACCTGCAGACGAAGAAAAATCATATGGCGATCTTAATTGATGAATACGGCGGATTCTCAGGTATCGTTACAGTAGAAGATCTGGTTGAAGAAGTAATGGGCGAGATCAATAATGGATATGAGGAAGAAGAGCCTGAATTTGTTCAGGTTGATGAGAAAACATATGTAGTAGATGGACAAATGCTGGTAGATGATTTAAATGATAAATTGCACCTGAAACTGGAAACAGAAAATTATGATACGATGTCCGGGTATATGGTAGAACATCTTGGATTTATCCCGAAAGATGGAACTCATCCGGAATTAAAAGCGGATGGCGTGGTTCTGCGGGTGGATCAGATGGAGCAGAAGGCAATTAAAAAAATAAAGATTATGCTTTAAGGGCATAAAAAGTCGAAAAGGCTGCTGCAGGTAACTGCACAGTCTTTTTTAATTGAATAGAATGCATGTCATTTTTCAGGTTAGGAGACATATGATAGATAATAAATGAAGAAAACAGAGGTACATAGCCATGATGCAGAATAATTCCGGGAGTACCAGGCCCGTTGCCAATCCGGATCCTTATCCGCCGATTAAAGTAAGCAGGAAAAATCCATATTATGCGGAGATGCTTTATCCGGCAATAAGGGCACAGGAAAGTGAAATGACCGCTATTACCACCTATTTATACCAGCACTGGATTCTGTCAGACCGGTTTTCCGATTTGGGGAAGACATTGATGGCTATTTCCAAAGTGGAAATGTTCCATCTCTATACGATCGGAGAATTGATCACTATGCTGGGGGGAGATCCTAAGCTTGCCAACAATGCATGTGAATGCTGGAATGCTGATGCCATTGACTATTGCCAGGAGGTCCATCATATACTGGCAGCAAATATAGCTTCTGAAGAAGGAGCTGCCGCATTCTACCAACAGACTGCAAAAGAGATCAAAGATCCTTGTGTCAGCGCTGTTTTGAATCGCCTGGCACTGGACGAAATACTTCATGTACAGATCTTCCGAGAGTTTCTGGAGTCGGATAAAAGAAGTGTTTAAACATGTTCCAGTGTATCATAGTCAACGCAGATAGGATAGTCGCCCGTTCTGCTTTGCTCCAGCCGGGCATTAATTCCGTAAAGCTGAACTAAGTTTTCTTTGGTAATGACATCAACCGGTTTTCCTTCGAATATAACATTGCCCTTTTTCATCCCAATCAAATGGTCTGCAAACTTAGAAGCATGGTTCAGTTCATGAATTACCATAATAATCGTACGGTTGTTTTCACGGTTCAGTTTTTTGAGAAGTTTTAATATTTCAATCTGGTGGGACATATCAAGATAGGTGGTGGGCTCGTCCAATACTAATATCTCTGTTTCCTGTGCCAGTGCCATGGCAATCCATGCCCTTTGACGCTGGCCGCCGGACAGGGATTCCACCATCTTTTCTTTCAATTCGTACACTCCGGTGGAATGCATTGCCCAATCGATCATCTGAAGGTCATGTTCATTCAGTCCGCTCATCGGGCCCTGGTAAGGAAAACGGCCATATGCCACAAGTTCCTTCACCATAAGCCCGGTGGGTACGCTAGGACTTTGAGGCAGAACAGCCATTTTGCGGGCAATGGATTTGGAAGCCTGTCTGCGCAGCGACTTGCCATGTAATAATATCTCGCCATGGCGGCTGGGAATAATGCGGGATACGGCTTTTAACAATGTTGATTTTCCACATCCGTTAGAGCCGATCACCATTGTAACTTTCCCCTTGGGAATTTTCAAATTTAATTTATTTATAACAATCTCATCTTCATATCCAATCTGCAGATCTTTCGTCTGTATACATTCTTGGTTCATAGTCTATTTCTCCTTTAACATTAAGTATATAAAGTATGGTACGCCTACAATGGAAAGTGTAATGCCAACCGGAACCTCTAAAGGTGAGAAAAGATTTCGGGAGATGCTGTCGGCAGCGATAATTAATGCAGCGCTGATCATGGCACCGGTAATAATTTGCCTTTTATGAGCGGCGCCTACCAGCTTCTTGGCAATATGAGGACCGAGTAATCCAAGAAAAGCAATATTACCTGCAACTGAGGTTGCAAGTGCTGAAAGTGCAACAGCCAGAAGTAATAAAATTCTGCTTTCCCGTTGTACAGAGACCCCTAATCCACTGGCGGTTTCGTCTCCAAGAGCATAGACATCAAGGGTGCGGCTCTTATAAAGGACAATTATAGTAAGGAGCAGAACCGCGGGGGCAAGAAATATAAAATAAATCCAACTGCTCCCCCAAAGACTTCCGCTGATCCAGGTCAGTGCCTGATTATAGTCACCTTTGGACATATTAAGCTGATATAAGGTAATAAAAGCATTAATTCCTGCATTTACACCAATTCCCGTTAAGATCAGCCGATTCGGCGAAATCCCCTTTTTATATGCCAGAGAATAAATCAGCAGAGAGGAAAGCAGGGAGCCAGCCAAAGCGAAAACAGGTATCATAAATACGGTAGCGGCAGACAAAGCGGAATAATACGCAGTACTTTTTATGGAAATAAAAAGTACAACGGCAAGGGCTGCACCTGCATTAATACCAATCATACCAGGTTCCGCTAAAGGATTACGGGTCACACTTTGCAGAACACAGCCTGCTGTAGAAAGTGCGATTCCGACAAATAGGGCTATAAAGATTCTTGGGAGACGGAGCTGGAATATAGTGGTGTTTTGCAATTTACTGCCCTGTCCGAAAAGAGTGTTAAATACATCTTTTACCGAAATAGAATAAGTTCCCCATATGAGAGAAATAAGCATGGCAGCAAGCAGGAAAATAGCAGTAACGAACAATACAATATGAAATCTTCTCTTCATCACCGGCTCTCCTTTCTAATCATCAGGAGAAATACAGGAACTCCAATCAGAGCAGTAAAAAGTCCAATAGGGGTTTCGTAKTGGCGGTTGAACCATTCTGGCTGCAAT
>NZ_JNGB01000044.1:0-28574 GCF_001029355.1 Robinsoniella sp. RHS | reverse complement strand
TTCCTGCTTTTGAACGGATAATGGCATCGGTTACTTTGTTTACTCCGTCATCCTGTCCGATCACTCTGTGATGCAGTTCTTCATCCAGATTCAGGATCTTGCTTCGCTCACCTTCCGTCAGCTTAGCTACCGGGATTCCGGTCCATCTGGATATAATTCTGGCGATCTCCTCATCCGTAACGCTTTCACGAACCAATGCAAGCTCCTGGCTCTTTACCCGTTCTTCCTCAATACTTAACTGTTCCTGCAATTTTGGCAGTTCCCCATACTGCAGTTCAGCCGCACGATTCAGGTTATAATCCCGTTTCGCCATTTCAATTTCTTTGTTCAGATTTTCAATCTGCTCACGCAGTCCGGATAAATTTTCCACCGAATGCTTTTCATTATCCCACTGGGCTTTTTTGCTGCTGAAATTATCCCGCAGTTCCGCCAGTTCTTTTTGCAGGTTCTCTAAACGGTCCTGACTTAATTTATCTGTCTCCTTTTTCAATGCAGCTTCTTCAATTTCCATCTGCATAATTTTTCTTTGAAGCTCATCCAGCTCTGCAGGCATGGAATCCAGTTCCGTCTTAATCAAAGCACAGGCTTCATCTACCAGATCAATGGCTTTATCCGGTAAAAAACGGTCAGATATATACCGGTGGGACAATGTTGCTGCAGCGACTAAAGAACTGTCTGTAATTTTTACTCCGTGGAAAACCTCGTAGCGCTCTTTTAATCCCCTTAAAATTGAAATGGTATCTTCTACTGTTGGCTCATCTACCATTACCGGCTGGAAACGGCGTTCCAGTGCCGCATCCTTTTCAATATACTTGCGGTATTCATCCAATGTGGTCGCACCGATACAGTGCAGTTCTCCTCTTGCCAGCATTGGTTTTAACATGTTTCCGGCATCCATTGCGCCATCTGTCTTACCGGCACCCACAATCAGATGAAGTTCATCGATAAACAGGATGATCTGTCCTTCACTTTTCTTCACTTCCTCCAGTACGGCCTTTAAACGCTCTTCAAACTCCCCGCGGTACTTGGCACCTGCAACAAGAGCTCCCATATCCAGAGAGAAGATCTTCTTATCCTTTAATCCTTCCGGAACATCCCCCCGGACGATACGCTGTGCCAGTCCTTCCACAACTGCAGTTTTACCAACACCAGGTTCTCCGATCAGCACCGGATTGTTTTTTGTCTTACGGGACAGGATACGGACTACATTCCGGATCTCACTGTCACGCCCGATTACCGGGTCCAGCTTCTGGTCTCTGGCTTTCTCTACCAGATCCTGACCGTATTTATTCAAGGTATCATAAGTTGCTTCCGGGTTATCACTGACAACTCTCTGGTTACCCCTTACCGTTGACAATGCCTGAAGGAAACGGTCTCTTGTAATCCCGTATTCCTTAAACAGCGCCTTCACGCTATCATTGGGATGTTTCAGCAATGCAAGGAACAAATGCTCCACGGATACATACTCATCTCCCATGGCTTTTGCTTCATCTTCCGCACTAATCAGAACCTTATTCAATTTCTGTCCGATAAAAAGCTGTCCACCGGAAACTTTTGGACGCTTATTCAAAGCATTTTCCAGATTTCCAGCAAAATGTTCCTTGTTAATTTCCATCTTCTCAATTAATTTGAGAATCAGACTGTCTTCCTGATTTAATAAACTATATAGTAAGTGTTCCTGCTCTATTTCCTGATTTCCATATTCATAAGCCACTTTTTCCAGGTCATTAACTGCCTGTAAAGATTTCTGCGTAAATTTATTAATGTTCATAATCAAACCTCCTCATCACATTCATTTGCAGACAGCTGAATTTCTTTGTTTCTGTCTGTTCTATAACTACTATAACATACATTTTCAAAATTGCAAGTACTTTTTTAAATATTTATGAAGTATTTTTTGAAAAACGGTAAATGCTAAAAAGAGAAATTGAAGACTACGAATATGGGAGGTTTTAAAATGTATCCTGATAAAATCTATTATGAACCGGATGTACTGAATTATCCTCTGGGTCAGGAGTTAAAAGACAAATATGCTGCTGTACCCTGGATCGAAATAGAAAGCCACAATAAAATTGACGAACTGCGCAGTAATGAAAATTCACAGTTCGCCAATATGAAACGCCATTTAATTATCGGAACCAGAAAAACCCATAAATATGTACCGAACCAAAAAGTCTCAGATTACCTGGTCCCCTATACTTCGTCCGGCTGCAGTGCCATGTGTCTATACTGTTATCTGGTCTGTAATTATAATAAATGCTCGTATCTGAGACTTTTTGTAAACCGGGAAAAAATGATGGAACGACTGATAAAATCCGCTTCTTCCTCTGAACAGGAATTAACCTTTGAGATTGGAAGCAACAGCGATCTTGTCCTTGAAAATACCATAACCAATAACCTGGAGTGGACCATACCCGCATTTACCGCTCAGCCAAGAGGGTATCTGACCTTTCCAACAAAGTTTGATATGGTGGATCCTCTTCTTGACCTGCCCCATAAAGGCAGGGTAATCTTCCGTATGAGCCTGAACCCCCAGGAGATTATCAGCAAAATTGAGATTGGTACTTCTTCATTAAAGCGCCGGGTCCAGGCACTAAATAAAATGTGTGATGCCGGTTATAAAGTAGGAATATTGTTTGCTCCTATTATACTCGTTGACGACTGGAAAAAAATATACACAGAGTTTTTTACACAGCTTGCCGATACGCTTTCGGATAAAGTGAAAAAAGAAGCTTTTATCGAAATTATTTTTATGACTTACAGTTTTGTTCACCGTGCAATCAATGCCGAAGCATTTCCAAGCTCACCTGATTTGTACAGTAAAGAAAACATGACCGGCAGAGGCAGAGGAAAGTACTGTTATCAGACATCTCTTCGAACGGAAGGTGAAAGTTTCCTAAGGGAACAGATTGCAGATACGTTGGGAGATATGCCGATTTTGTATGTGGTTTAGATCCAGATAGCCCTCTGCAATAATATCTTTATATATTGAAAACTCAAATCCTAAAATCCAAAAAGCTTATGCTGCATTGCACAGCATTAGCTTTTCTTTACTTCTCCAGATAATCTCTAATCAATATCATAAATACACTTGCCGTCCACGTAAATCCGGAATCCCTTAGTCCATGCCCGTCAATGGCGCTGTAATTTTCAAAAAATCCTTCAGATGCACACATATCGCAAAACCGCCGTGCGTTTAATACTGCCTCTTCTTTTCGCCCGTTTGCCATTAATGCTTCGGTCATGATATAGGCAGTTGGCGGCCATATTGCCCCCCTCCAGTATCCGTCTTCTACAAAGTAAGGACTGTCAACAGGCTCCGACGCTATGCCGTAGTCCGTTATAAAGTTCTTTTCTTTCAGAAGTTCTTCCAGCATTCTTTCCCGTATCTCAGCGGGGAGTTTTTCTCCAAGAATAAGGGGAACATACAGAAGAAGGGAATCACATTCCACTGTTTTATTATCCGGTACTTTAATTGCCTTCATGTGATTATTTTCTACAAAAAGTGCTAACATTTTTTGCAGCAGTTCCTCACTTTTTTTCTTCCAGACGTCTGCTTCCTCAATGAGTCCCAGCTCTAGTGCAGTATCTGCAAGAAAATCCAGTTGGATTATCAGCCATGCCGATAGGTCTGGTGCTTTTACAGGTACTCCCAGGCGAAAAGCTGTGCTGTTGTCCCACCCGGAATCATTTCCATGATGATAGACAGGAATACCGTCTATATTCCCTCTGTAATCAAACCACCACCTCGTAAAACGTACAACCGAATCATATATTTTCCTAAGAATATCTATACCGGGTCTTTGGATTTTGAACATTCTTTTTAAGATAAATCCCTGAACCGGAGGCTTTACAAAGGTACATACATATGCTCTTGCATGAAACGCGTCGGGGTAGGAACCGTCCTTTTCCTGCATTTCAGCAATCGCCAGAAATTGGTCATACGCAAGCACCGGATCTTTGTCCATCATGGCAAGGGCATTAAATGTATAATCCCAGCTCCAAACCATATTCATTTTATTTTTCGTCATTAACATAACCGGATATTTTACATATCCTTCCGGCCTCACTACACTGTGCCAGCTAATGTAGGCAGCCAACTCCATGGAATCTTTGTATTTTTCAATGCCGGTGTGAAAATGTTTTTTAAAATCTTCGAATGCAGTTTCTACATTCAGCAGATTTTGTTCATAAGTAAGATTCCGTGGTTTGCGGTAACTTAACCCCGCCAGTGTCAATTTCATTTCGAATTCACCCGTTTTATCGGGATGAATGAGTACTTTTATATTTTCACATCTTGTTCCCTCTTCGGACCACACGGAATCATCACTGATACTTCCCCTGATCATTTGTATGATAACAGATGCATCATTTCCCGCTATTTCCCAGCTTCCTGTTTCATGGTGCATCACACGGTCACACATCAAACCGAACATTTTCGTTTTTGTGATCATAATATCCGTGCTGCCCTTTAAATGTACCGTATCTTCATTTTGAAAACAAATTTGATAGCCCTGTCCACCGGCGCTTACCTTTAACTGGACAGGTGTAGCTTCTATGTCTCCGGCAACCGGCACTCCCTCCTGATTCAGCATCACAATAGGGTATGTCTCCTGTTCATTAAACATGCCATAGAGAATGCGCAGAGCCAGATGATCCTGATAAACACCTTCCCCATCTCTTGGATAAGAAAATGCAAGGTAAGATCCATAGCAGCTGAATGGTACTGTATTGATATCGAAATTCATAAGTTATCTCTCCTGATTTGTATTATTTTTCGTGTTCTTGCCCATGGTGTGATCATCCCTTTACACCGGATGCCGCTATACTTTCCTGCACCTGTTCCTGCGCAAATGCATAGAGTATAATTCCCGGAAGCACAACTACCGTGAGTGCAGCAAAGAGCTTGGTGTAATCATAGGAAAATGCTTCATTGAAAAACTGCAGTGCCAGGGGTAATGTCCTGTTTAAATCCGAAGAAGTAAGCAATGAGGCATAAAAATACTCATTCCAATTATTTAAAAACATCAATATTCCTGCTGTAGCCAGTCCACTTTTAGCCAGCGGCAGATTAATTTTCCAGAATATTCTAAAGAATCCGGCTCCCTCAATTGCCGCTGCTTCATCCAGGGACTTGGGTATTGACATGAATGTAGATTTTAAAATAAACATGGACATAGCAAGTCCTGCCGATAGGTAAACCAGGGCTACTCCCCATATGTTGTCGTATAGGTTTAAGTTCATGATCAAGGAAAAGATTGGCTGTGCCTTCGACTGCGCCGGTACCAATAAGGTGATGGTAAACAATGCAAATATAAAATTTCTCCCGGGGAATTTATATTTCGCGATTACATATCCTCCCATGGCAAAAATAATAAGTGATAATCCGGTGGAGGTAATGCAGATCAACAGTGAATTCAGGGCATACCTTAAAAAATTATATTTTTCAAATAAATAGGCAAATGCATCAAAGCTGATACTGGTGGGTAGTGAAAAGGGACTCCCCAGGATCTGTGCATTTGTTTTAAATGCAGACATGATAACCCATATAATCGGAAACACAGAAACGATGATTGTAAAAATCAATATTCCATATTCAAATATCTTAACGAGAACTTTTTTTACCTGTTTCATGATGTCCCTCCTTAATATGCGCTTTCGTTCATGCGAAATGCCTTGTTTACCAGCGCCAGAATTAAAAGTCCCAATATGAACATGACTACACCGTTGGCATTGGCATATCCATATTTCATATCACTGATGGATTTTACTAATATTATAGGAAGATTCATTGTATCATCCCCCGGACCTCCCGCTGTTGTCAGGGCGATCTGTTCATACATCGCAATTCGCGATGTGATGGAACAGATGATTCCTGTGCCTATGGCATTGCGGCAAAGCGGCAGGTGGATTCTTGTAATGATCTGCCATTTCGCAGCACCGTCTACTCGTGCGGCCTCATTCAATTCCTCCGGAATCGCCATAAGGTCATTTAATACAACCAGGGTTACGATTACCGCATAAAACAGCCAGGTTAATGTAACTGCCCAAAATGCATATGGTGACTGATAAAACCACTGAACCCCAAATTCAGGATCAAATTTACGAATGATATTATTTAATATACCCATATCGTTATTAAAGATAAACTTATAGATCAATGCCCATGCTGCTGCCGATATTACATTTGGAATCATAAACACCGTTCTTGTTACCTTCCACCCAAAAGGTTTCTGGAAAAGAATAAATGCTACCAGAACACCAAATCCCACGTGCAGTGTTCCTGCTATAATTGACCAGAACAACAGGTTTTTTAGTGCAATTAGAAACGTATCACTGCCGATCATCTGCTTGTAATTATCCAGTCCTGCAAATACAGGGCTATTAAAACCATCCCACTTCGTAAAGGAAGTTACAAACACCGTTACTATGGGAGAAAGATAAAAAAATAAAAATATAAGAATTGAAGGTAATAAAAATAAATAAATCCATTTATAATTTCTTTTTTCCAATTTACTGACCTGTGCTTTTTTCATTGGACGCTTCTCCTTCTTCCCTGGTTTCACAATGCAGCCTACTTCGCTTCTTCTGCCTTTTTCGTTAATTCCTGACAAAACTGTTCCGGTGTTAAGGAATTATCCGCTAATTTAGGCAGTAGTTTTCCAAATTCAATATCTGCAACAGAGGATGGCATAACATCATAGAGGGATACTGCATACTTTGTATTGTCGGTAATACTTGCAGAAAGCTGGGATAAGATCGGCGTTTCTTCCTGTTTTTTCTGGAAATCCTCTGAATATGTAATGGAAGGTGCCACTCCTCCTTCTGCCAGCATTAATGCTTCAATCTCTTCCTGGGAATCCCGGAATTCCAAAAATGCACATGCCAGTTCTTTTTCTTCCTCTGATGCTGTATTTGCTACCCAGAATTCTCCATAGATCCTTGGATTTACCAGCGCAACATCACCCGGATAAATAGTTGCCTTCACATTTTTACCGTCAAACCCGTTACTCCACTTGTCTTTGGATGCTTCCTCAAATTCGGAGGACATCCAGGAACCATTACAGATTATAGAAGCATTGTTACTCATAAATGCATTTGCCGCATCAGCATACGCAGCGCCAATAGAATTCGAAGCCGCATTGGTCTGGAACAGTTTCTGCAATTCTGTTACTGAATTTACAATAGCCGGATCTGTATAATCATACAGTTTATCATCTGCATACTTCTGGATTAATTCTATGCCGCCTTCCTGGCTGGCTACCAGGGCAGAAAGCAGCAGTCCTGTTGTCCATCCATTATCTGCAGTCTGGAACGCGAATTTATGATCTCCCAGTGATGCCAGAAATTCTTCCATAGACATATCCTTTATATCTTTCTCTCCCTGGTATAAGCTGCTGTTATAAAATAATCCTACCGGCTTCAGAACTGCGATAGGCATGCAGACTACTTTCCCATCCACAGTACAATATTCAATGGACTCCGGTACCAGATTCTTTTTAGTATCCGGATGACTGTTCAAAAATTCACTTAAATCATAGGCCATGTCGTTGGCAACCGCTACATCTTTGAACCACTGCACATCAATTCCGCCAGATCCCGCTGAATGTACCAGCGCCGGAAGTTTCTTTTGCTGTGCCAGCTGTTTGATCTTCTCTGCATAAGATGCCTGCGGCACTTCTTCTATGTTAATCTTATATTTGCCTTCATATTTTTTATTAAACCGTTCCACTTCCGGCAGAAAAAACTTAGCACCTACATTTTCACCTGCCAGATAGGTTGGAATGGTGACTTCCACCACATCATCCGAAGAAGTTTTACTTTCCTGTAAATCCCCTGAATCGCCCGATGTACCTGTACTTCCACCACATCCGGACATTCCTAAAACCAGAACTGCTGCAGTCATTACCGAGATTACTTTTTTGAATTTCATACCTTTTCCTCCTTATTGATTCTTTCATGCAATTACTTTACAGTTACATTTTTACAAAAACGTTTTTGTTAATATTTATTTAAAAAGCAGGTCTTTAACCTACTTTAAAAATCTACCATCAATCATTTGCATACACACCGACAGCATAGTAATCCTTATCCGTCAAAAATGCTGCTTAAATCCTTTGTTTAAAGCCTTCTGACACTTTCACGCTCCAAGAGGGAATGGGGTACAATTACCGTTTTTTCTGTGGCATTCCCTTTTAAAATTCGATCCAGTAATTTCCCTGCTTCATATCCTTTCTGCATTACATTCTGATCGATTGTGGTAATTCTGGGTTCCACATATCTACCGAAACTGATCCCATCATAGCCGGTAACCGAAAAATCTTCCGGAACTCTGTATCCGCAATCACGAATTGCCCTTGCAACTCCAAAAGCAGTGATATCACTCATACAGATAAATACTGATCCTGCATCTTGCCCCTTCTTTAATAACAATTCTTTGGTTTTTTCATATGCCTGGGTCTCAATAAAATTTGAATCGAGCACCGGAACGTCTTTTATGTTTATATTATTTTTCTTGAGTGCTTTACAAAATCCGCGATACCGCAGTTTGGCTACCATTGCCTGCTTTCTGCCGTAAACCAGAATCAGTTTTCTATGATTTCTGTCTATCACATACTGGGTTATTTCCTCGAATGCTCTTTCATCATCCGTGATCACGCTTCCAATCTGTTCTCCCTCCACCCGGATATCTACCGTGACACAAGGTATCTTGGAATCGCAAATGTTTTCCACATACTTATCTGTAACTTTTAAGCCAAATAATAACGCTCCAGATAAACTAAATTCCCTGCAGAACTCTTCAAACCCTTTTACCTTTTGATCCTCTGAGCTGATTGCATATGTTGCAATGGATAACTGATGCCGGTTCATATAAGTATATGCCCCTTTAATCAGCGCCATTGTAAAGTCATCCGTCTGCTTCTCATCCAATAACCCGGAAGCAATCATAGCCACGTTTTTATTATTTTTAGAAGAAAGGTTCTTGGCACTTACATTTGGTGTATAACCCAGATCTGCTGAAATATCTTTAATTTTTTTCCTTGTCTTCTCGCTGACATCCGTATATCCATTTAAAGCTCTTGATACTGTGCCAACGGAGACTCCTGCCATTTTTGCCACATCCTTAATTGATGCTGCCATAATATCACCCTCCGCTTTCTTTTCCGAAAACGTTTTTGTTAATTCTGACTTAAGAATACGCTTTATAAATATAAAAGTCAATCTTTTTCTTATTTTTCTCTAATATTCACAATATTTAAATGTGGATTTTGTACATATCTGACAGACTGGCTCATCTTTTGTTATCGAATAATCTGTCTATATTATAATTGTAAAAGTAGTTCCCTTACTTTCCATGCTCTCCACCTGAATCTTTCCATGATGGTTTTCCACGATCGTCTGTGCAATAGAAAGACCCAGTCCGTATCCGCCTTGTTTTCTGGCTCTTGACTTATCTGCACGGTAAAATCGTTCAAATATATGATCCAGATCATCCTTTGGAATCACATCACCGGTATTGTTGACCTTCAGATAAATTTTTTCCTGTTTCTTTTCCAGGATCACACTGATTCTGCTATTTTTTTTCGCATATTTACATGCGTTGTCCAGTAAAATAGCAATCAGCTGTTTGATCTGCCCTTCATCACCTACGATATGAATGCCAGGTGTAATTTCTTCATTCAGCTCCACCCCTCGTTCGTATGCCAGCGATTCAAATGGCAGAATGCAGCTCCAGAGTGTATTGCTTAAATCAAATTCAGCAAATACTTTTGGGGTCTGTGACATATCTGAGCGAGCCAGAAAAAGCAGGTCGTTTAACAATTCTTTCATCCGGGACGCTTCCGTCTTTGTATTTTCCAGCCATCGCTCCTGATCCTTAATCCTGTCCTCACGGTGAGCCGATAAAATATTCAAATTCGCCAGGATTACCGTGAGCGGAGTTTTTAATTCATGGGATGCATCTGCAATGAACTGTCTCTGCTGCTGCCAGGCTTTTTCTACCGGGGTCAGCGCCCACTTTGCCAGAAACAGGCTGATCAGAAAAAATGCCGCAAGACCGCCCACTAATATCAGCGCCGACACCAGTAATAAATTCCTCATGCCATTGATTTCCCTGCTGCAGTCTACAAATGCAATTTTCTCGCTCTCATCGTCCTGCCTCCGCTCATAGCGAAGTTCCTGGTTAATCAGGAAGCCCCTTTCATGCCCGTCTCTTTTGGCCGCTTCTACAGCTTCCCTGGCGGAATCCTCTGTAATACGGATACCGCTGTCATTGATATCTGCAATCTCACCGTTCTCATTTAGCTCTACTACAAATACAGGACCCATATTCATTGGTCCTTCTTTTCTTCCCGGTACGAAATCCACCCTGGGTTTCAGATTTCCTCCTTTATCCTCTAAGGCATGATTTAAAGCCTGACGGCTGTCTTTTTGATATTTCTGGTAATTTGTAAAGCAGATAACCACCAGGACCCCCACTAATATCAAAGTAACAAAAGACATATTTATAAAAATAAACTTCTTCCGCAGTTTTTTTATCATTCCCTTTGTTCCTCCAGACGGTATCCCACCTTACGTACGGTACCAATGCCCACTTTTGATCCCAGAAAACACATCTTTTTCCGTAAGAAAGAGATATATGCCTCCACATTATTATCCTCCACGTCCGATTCCGTTCCCCAGACTTTCGTAATGAGAATCTCCTTGGATGTAATAATTTTGGGGTTTGAAATCAGAATTTTCATAATTTCAAACTCTTTATATCCAAGATGTATCGATTTCCCATTACACCACAGATCATTGGCAGAGAGCACCAGCGTCAGATCCGAAAAACAGATTTCCTCCAGCAATACTTCTCCCTGCCGTCTTGACAGTGCCCTAATCCGGGCAAGCAGTTCTTCCGGAACAAACGGCTTTGTCATATAATCATCCGCGCCTCTGTCAAGTCCCGTAATCTTATCCCTCACATCATCCCGGGCAGTCAGCATAATAACCGGAGTTGCTATTTTTTTCACCCGCATCTCCTTTACAATCTCAAAACCATTTATTCCCGGAAGCATAACATCTAAGACAATAACATCATACTGTCCGCAAAGTGCGTATGCCAGACCATCATTTCCATCATAGACCACATCAGTAATATATTTCGCTTCTTCCATAATCTGTCCCAGCGCTTCTGCCAGGCGGACTTCATCTTCTACAATCAGTATTCGCAAATTCAGTTCCTCACTTTCCATTACGTACATTACAATAATTATATAATGTTTCTGGAGTTCCTGCAAATGATTATAGAAGGAGAGACTGAAAATAGTCTGAAGTTAATTTATATCCCGGCTAACTTTAATCCCATGAAGCTAATCCACAGCCTGTACCCTGGACAGCTTCATGAGTCAGCCAATTCGTCAGATTCCATATTTTAAGAATAAATCATTTCTGACAGCATCATTTTCTGCTGCAAGTTTCATCAGTTCCAGATCGGCATCTCTGATCAAGATCCGGTATAACTGGTTCAATCTGTTTATACCTCTTTTTTCACCCAGGGCTTCTCCCCTTGCTTCTAATTCTTTCAACGCTATACACATATTATATCCTCCTCGCTCTGTTTTAAATTTTCTTTTATTGCTGCCCGTTATTTTCTGTTCACCCAGAAAGAGAAACACCATATCATAAGTATCCCCATCCAGATTTGTAAATTTATCTCTGTTCATATTAACAAAAGATCTCAGTTTTTCTTCATCTCCGGCAAATCTCAGTATTTCGAATACCTCTTTCAGCCCTGTCCTGAAGTTTTCCGGATTTACATTTCCGGCATGTACCAGGTTGATATGATAATCCTGCAATAAGTGTCCGAACTTCTGCAGTTTGTCCGGTATATCAAGCATCTGATGCAGATCTCTGTTCTGATCCCAGTTTTCCTCTCCATAATAGAATACCATTGAGTAAACGGGACAAATCTTTTCCCCCTTCTTTATTCCGGATAAAAACTCACTTCCAGACTTTAAATCCCGCATTCCCTGATGGTCTTTCCTATGGTTCTTTACTTGTTCACTATAGTCTAATGCATCATACAGCATTCCTCTTACAGGCATAGCAAAATGAATCTTATCCTGAACTTCACATGCCAGCACCACAGTCCTCCCACAAATTCTGGCTTCGAATACCACATCACGGAATCTGCCTTCTGCCCTTTTCTTTCCCCGGCTGTCGGGAACCAGCAATGCCGACTCCCCATTTAACTGCCTTAATTCTCCTGGTCTTAAAATTTGTTCCCCATCGAATAATGCTCCATTATACAAATCACAAAAAACAACAGGGTCTGATAAAAAACTTTTGGTGGTTATATCTCTTTTCCTGGACATCCTTCCTCCTTTTGCACCATATCGCAAATGCAAAAAGAAGCTTTCTGATATCAGCACAATATATACCTTTGGAATACAAGACCGGAAAATGATTGAAAATTTATTCCTGTCATCTGCATGCTCCGCTTTACGATATATTGACTAAAAAATGCCACACAAAAAGAAACATTCTGATAATACATATGCGATTATCTTAAATAAATTGGAAATTAGCCGAATCGGCTGTTAGATTTGATAATTTATAGTAACATAAAGTATTTAAAAAATCAACTGCAAAAATAACAGCCGGCAAATTATTTGCCAGCTGCTATAAAAATCTCAGTTTTCTACAGGTTATCAAGTTTAAAACTGCGGTAAATATTGCTTGTTCGCTTCAAACATCTCATCTACCATGCTCTGGATTTCATCCATGCTCAATACAGATGCTGTTAACGGATCAAATAAGATTGCATGATAAACAGCCCGCTTATCCCCATTTATACAGCCCTTGATTGCCAATTCCTCGCTTCTTGCAGATGTGTTGGTCATGACCGCCAGCTGATCCGGTAATTTTCCTACCGGATGTATGGTAAAGCCATCCGGTCCTACCGTCACTGGTACTTCCACACAGCACCCATCCGGGAGATTTTCTATATATTTTTCATTTCTGACATTCCCGTTAAAGTGAAAAACAGTTCCATCTCCAAATAATGCATTAAAGATGCAGGCTGCATACTCCTGCCCCCGTTCCAGCTCCACCTCGTCCTTCTCCAGCCATTCCTGAATGTCCTTTTTCCATTCATTCTGTCTTCTGAAATATTCATTCAGGATATATGCATGAGCTCCGGGATTCCAGCCTGTGGAATGTGTACAGTATTTTTCAATCAGATCGGGACGCTTCCGAAACCAGGGATAATATTCTGAATTATGGCCGCTGCTCTCTGTGGGGTAATAATCCAGATGTAAATACAGCTGGTTTCTCACCTGTTCTTCATTGTATATTTCATCTTTTTCCACTGCTTTCTTAATAAGAGGATAAGCATCTTCACCCTTCCACTCATATTTCAGATAAAATGCCTGATGATTAATTCCGGCACATAGATAGTCCACGTCTTCCATATCCGCACCGATCCAGTCAGCCAGCATTTTGGCTGTATGCTGCACACTGTGGCACAGACCTGTTATCTTCACATTGGTCATTTCCTGCAGATAACGACAGTTAAGTGCCATAGGATTCGTATAATTCAGTACATAGGCATCGGGACAAATCCGTTCTATATCCCGGCAGATATCCAGAAGTACAGGAGCAGAACGCAAAAAGCGGAATATGCCAGCCGGCCCCCTGGTATCGCCTACACAGATATCAACTCCATATTTTTTAGGAATCTCGATGTCTGTACGGAAAATATCCGGTCCCGCAGTAAGGACTGTGATAACCACTCCGTCTGCTCCTTTTAAAGCTTCCTCCCGGTCCGTGGTTGCAATTATGGATGCCGGATAATTACCGGCTGCTTTTATTTTATCGCATGCTTTTTTAATAAATCCAAGCTTTTCTTCATCAATATCCATCAGGCAGATACATGCATCCTTAAATGCATCATAAGTTAGAACATCTTTAACCAGCTCCCTGGTAAAATCAAAGCTGCCTGCTCCGATAAACGTTATTTTCTTCATAAATTATCCCAGTCTCCTTTATTTTAATGTGATAAATGCATCAAGTCCTGTGGGCTGGTCAGGATTTCTTCCCAAAAGAATGGATTTCTCATATGCTGCCATCTGGCATACATAAATAAATGGAATTCCCCATGCTTCAAATCGTTCAATCCCTTTCAGGCAGATATTTGCATTTACGCCAAATTCATTGCCTTCATATTGTGATACTGTTACAATCGTTCCTCCATGGGATTTCAGATCTTCAATCATGTCTCTTTGCAGTTTATCTTCATTTGGCTGTACCAGTATCACTGTCAATGTCTGCTCACCGTTTAAAACCATAGGACCATGGCGGTAATCCAGCAAATGGAAGCACTGTCCCGGAAGCATGGATATTTCAGTAAATGCAAGTGCTCCTTCCTCTGCAATTCCTATAGGCGCTCCGTCAGCCAGAACAATGGCATTACTCCATTCCTTTTTGGAAATATCAGCCAATACTCCACGGCAGGCCTCTTTATATGCCTCATTGTTGTCAACTGCAGCTTTTACAGAAGATAATAATCCTTCATCTTCATTATAAAATGCGGTAAGCATCAGCATTGCAGTATATAAATTGGTAACGGTTCTCGTCTGGCATACACTTTTGTCATAGCACCAGTCCATGGTAATGTCCAGTTCGCTGTAAGGCATAATATCGTTATCATCCTTCATAGACAACGAGATTACAGGATTACCGTAATGTTCCTTGATATACTGCACGTCCCTTACAATTTCCGTTGTCTGCCCGGATCTTGACAGGGTTACGATGATACTGTCTTTGATGCATGCTTCATAATACCCCGGATTCACCAGATAGTCTCCGCCGGCTATGGCGTTGGCACTGCTTCCTTCACAGGCGCAAATCAGCTGCTGGCCGGATTTTGCAAGCATATAGCTTGATCCGCAGCCAAAGAAAACAAATTTTCTGGACGGATGTTCCGAGAAGAACTTTTTGATCTCAGCTTTTTTTTCCATCATATAATCATAAGTTTTATTAAGTGCAATATGCTGTTCCATAATTTCCTGTTCTGTTAAATACATTTTAATCTCCTCCGATTATCTATTCTCATAATATTTTGCCAGCAGTAACGCGCCCTCTGCCGGTGTCCTTTTAGGTGGTACAAGGGTAATATCAAGTGGTTTCAGATATCGTTCAAAGGGCTTTAATATCAGATCCTCCGTTTTAAATAAACCACCGGAATAGGATACTTTACACCCTTTTCCCATCTTCAGTTTTTCATGCACGCTTCTTACAATCAGCATCAGTTCATGTGCGGCATGTTCATATAAACGAACCGCTTCCATATCTCCTTCCATTGCGGCATCCTTCAGGCATACCTGCAAAGATGCAACTCTGTCCCGGTAAGGAATATAATCCGCTTCCAGGATACCGATCAGATCATAATCATGATCCAATTGAAACTTCTCCTTCATGATCTCATATAAAGCACCTTTTCGAAAACGTCCGTCAGCTTCCTTTGAAAAACATTCCATTGCCTTTCTGCCCAGCCAGTAACAGGATCCCTCATCTGAAAAGAACTCACTCCAGCCTCCGGCTTTCGCACTTTCCCCATTTGGGTTTTTCCCAAAGGCAATCGAACCTGTTCCAGCCACAATATTGATTCCGGACTCCATTTCCAGGCTTCCTGCCCAGCCTGCCTCTACATCATTTACCGTTTTTATCCGATATTTTCCAAGCCTTTCTTTCAGGGATTTTAAGATAACCTCATCCTTATTCCGGTGTTCACCATATAAGGGCATCCCAAAACAGGTATGGAATTCATCATTCTTTGCTATTTGCAGGGGGCGAATCAGATTTTCAATTCCTTCATCCAGAAGGTCAATTAACCCTCCTTCCCCGATCTGCATATAAGAAGCACTCCCTCTTAATGTGCGTGAGAGTATTTTATGATTTTCGTCAGCCAGCAGAAACTCCGTCTTTGTACCGCCTCCGTCAATGCCAATATAATATTTCATCGGATCAACCTCCTGCCTTGCTATTCTTCGTTTAATTCCAGTTCGATTACGGTATCCGGCGTGGGATCAACCGTGAAAGAAAAGCAATCCGGGGTTCCATAATTAACGAATTCACAATCCGGGAATTCCTTTGCAACCCATGGAGTCAATAGCAGCATTTCATATCCGTCAGACAATCTCCTTGCCTTTTTTATCTTGCCCTTCACTCCCGGCAGACAGATAGCCCCTATGCTTTCCTCCATAATATGTGCATACAATTTATTTCCGTTTTGTGTATATCGTCCCCATTCAGGCTTTTCAAATTCTGACATCCGGCAGCCGTAAATACTCTCCGAATTGTCTTTCATCCATTCTCCGACTTCTTCCAGTATTTCCGCTTGTTTCTTCGGAATTTCACCCATTGCATCAGGGGATATATTCACAATCATATTTCCGTTTTTACTGGTACACTCTACAAGCTTTTTAATTATCTGGGCCGAGTTCTTATAATGCTTGTCATTGGGTGTATATCCCCAGTTATTATTCAGTGTAAAACATGCTTCCCATGGAATTTCTCTACCCGACGGTGTCCGCAGCCCATAAGGGGGAATAATCATCTCAGGGCAGGCAAAATCTCCTGAAAAAATATTGGGTTCGTCCGTCATTACCGAGCCATAACTCTCCCCATTTGCCTCCAGCCTGCCATTCATGATGATCTCCGGCTGAAGCTGTCTAACCATCTGAACCAGTTTTGTCCCCTTCCATTCTTCTCCCATGTGCCCTTCATAAGAGAAATCAAACCAAAGCAGATCTATCTTTCCATAGTTTGTCATCAGCTCTCTGACCTGGTTGTGCATATAAGTAAGATAGTTATCAAAATGATGTTCTTTGCCCTTATAGGACTCATTTGCCCTGTCAGGATGATACATGTCACCATATGCAGGGTAATCAGGATGATGCCAGTCTAAAAGTGAATAGTAAAAACCAATCTTCAATCCTTCTGCCCGAAATGCGTCCACAAATTCTCTTACCAGATCCCTGCCGCACTTTGTATTGGTGCTCTTATATTCTGTATATGTACTGTCAAAGAGACAAAAACCTTCATGGTGCTTGGTAGTCAGTACCGCATATTTCATTCCTGCCGCTTTGGCAAGTTTTGCCCACTTTACCGGGTCATACCGTTTCGGATTCCATTCATCAAAATATTTCTGATATACACTCTGGGTAATCTGCTCATCACTGTGAACCCATTCTCCTCTTCCGGGTATTGCATATAACCCCCAGTGTATGAACATTCCGAATCTATCCTGCATAAACCATTTAGTCCGTTCTTCTCTTTCTTCTATAAGTCCCATTGTTCCTCCCTAACCTTTCACTGCTCCCGCTGTCAGAGATTTTACAAACGTCTCAGACAAACAGCAGAATATAATAATTGTCGGTACCACAGCCACGATAATAGCCGAGAACATACCATTTAAGTTTTTTGAATACGCTGTTGTAAACTGTCCCAGCAATGCAGGAATTGTCATTTTATCCTTGCTCTTTAGCAGAATCGATGCAAAGTAAAATTCATTCCAGTTATTTAAAAAAGCCATGATACCTGCAGTCGCAAGTCCCGGTTTTGCAATTGGAACAATAATCTTAAAAAAGGTTCCCACATAACCGCATCCGTCCATTTTGGCAGCCTCTTCCATTTCCTTAGGAATGGTAAGAAAATAACTTCGGATGATGAAAAAGGTAATCGCAATCCCAAGTCCTGAATATACGAAGATTACCCCCAGCCTGGAATCCTTCAATCCCAAATTATTCAGCAGCTGGTAAATAGGAAAACTGATCGAGATCTGCGGAATAAATAAAGTTGTAGTAAACATTGCCGTAATTGCGCCTTTTAATTTAAACTGCATTCTGGCGGAAATATAAGCTGACATTCCGACTACCGTAATACTGATCAGGGTAGAAATAACGGTTATCAAAAAGCTGTTGAAAAAGTAGGTCTGTATATTTAGCTGTGTAAAAATAGTAATATAACCATCAAATATCCACTCTGTGGGCAGTGACAGACCTCCCGGATTCCGTTTAAAGGAGGATATAAACACCCAGAGAATCGGGTAAATGGAAATAAACAATACTACTGCAATGATAAAATATGTTCCAATGGAGCCCAGCAGATTCTTGATCTGAAATGGCTGTTTGCTTTTTTTGTTCATCTTCTCTCCTCCTTTCTAATCAACCTCACTGGTTCGAAATGCCCTGTTAATCAACCCTACCAGAACAATTCCCATGATAAACTGAATAACACCTGCCGTATTTCCTCTGGCAAAATTCAGCTTTGTACTTCCAAGTGCTGTCTTGTAAATATAATAACTTAAACTATATGTAGCATTATCCGGACCGCCGCCACTGATTAAAGCGATTTCATTGTAGAGCACTAACCCATAGTTTGCTGCCATGATAGCGACAGTACCAAGCATTGGGCGAAGCAGCGGCAATGTAATTTTAAGATCAATCTGGGTCTTGGATGCTCCGTCTACCCTGGCCGCTTCAAATAAGGAAGAGTCAATAGAAAATATCTGAGTCAGCAATAGGAGGCAGGATGACCCGCCAAACAGGATAAACGCAAAGGTTACACCCCAGAATGCATACTTTTCATTCGCCAGAACACTGATATTAGATCCGGGACTGATCCAGTTGCAGATCTCTGTAATAATACCTCTGGATGGACTGTAGATATTCAGAAAGATTAAGCCGATTGCTGCTGTTGAAATGATATTCGGTATAATAAATGCATTTCTTGTAAACCGCCATCCTTTAGGCTTTCTGGCGAGAACCAGCGCTACCAGAAGAGTGAACGGAATCTGTACTACCATGGTAAGCACTACCCATTTTAAGGTATTAATCAGTGCTACCTTAAAGTTTGTATCCACGGTAAATAGTTTAATATAGTTGTCAAATAAGTGTCCCCAACCTAAAAATTCCGGATTGGTAAAATTCTTGTAATTCCATTTTGAAAAGGATGTAACAAAAATATTAACCAGCGGATATGCATATATGACTGCAAACAACAGGACACCCGGAAGCAAAAAGGCTAATATAAAGCCGTTCTTTTTTGTAAAAATAGATTTTCTTTTCTGCATGCTGTTCCCACCTTTATTCTGGTTTTCAATGCTTTAGGATGGGCTGCTGTACAATCATGACTGACCGTACAACAGCCCATTTACCTATTTCATTATTCTGCCGCTGCTAAGAAATCATTTAATTCCCCAACTACGCCGTCTACTGTTTTAGAATCATCTTTTAATCCTGCATATTTTGCCTGGATTTCGCCTTCTGCATCACCAAAGTTATTGCCAAGTCCAAGTGCCTGATAATCTGCACTCTGGCAAAGCTGGCAAGCTTCTACTAAAAGCTTTGCTTCCGGAGCTGTTACTTTATTCAACAATGCATCATAATCTACTTTTGTGCTTGGTGCCATACCGATACCTTTTTCGATAATTCTGCTTGCTACTTCAGGGCTGGTCATGTATTTGATGAAATCGACACATGCTTTCGTCTGTACTTCGTCTAACTTATTAGAAACTACAAATCCGCATCCGCCTGACATGAGGGCTGCTTTTTTACCTGCTTCGTCTGTAGGGAATACTGCCGGTTTGATATTTTCTGCACCAGCTTCACAGTCTACAGATCCGCCTGCATCCCATACACCGTTGAATAACATTGCTGTTTTGCCTGCAAAGAAGTCTGAACGGTAAGCTTCGTCATCATCTCCGCCAGGTCCGAAGTTTGCTGCATCAATTTTCTGAAGTGCATTTTTCTGGATGAAATCCAATGATCCTTTAAATGCCTCATTATCAAAACTCTCTACGCTCTTTCCTTCTGCATAGAAGGTTCTGGAATCTTCACTTCTCTGTAAATTACTTGCTAACAGAATATTGGTAGGCCATCCTGCATTTAATCCGAATGGAGTAGTTCCTTTATCCACTAATTTGTCAACTGCCGTGTTAAAGTCATCCCAGGTCTGCCATTTATCCGGTGTATCCGCGCCTGCATCATTAAATAATTTTTCATTATACCAGAAGCCCACTCCTTCAATCTGTTCACGAACGGAATAGATCTTGCCGTCTTCTGTCAGGTTCTGATCATAGCAGACACCTACGCCATCTTTAAAATCCTGGTTCTCATCTAAGTATGGTTTCAAATCCAGAATCATATCTGCTCCGGCAGCTACCTCTGTAATATCCCAGCCTCCGAAATCCGCTATGTCGTAGAAGTTTCCGGCACTGATATCATTCAAAGCGGTATTGTAGATTCCTTCTGCGCCTGATTCATCTGCTTTTATAACAAAGTTATATTCATTTTTATGCGCATCCGCAAATTCCTGGTAGATAGCTCTCATCTCAGCAGCTGCTGCCCATTCTGATTCGCTCTGGTAATATCCATGAGTAAAGGTAATTGTAGGAAGATCAGCATTTGTTCCTGCTTCCTTAGTCTCTCCGGTGGTTTCTGCAATCGTTTCTGCAGCACTGTCCTTTGTTGCTTCCTCAGTTGTTTCAGCCGCCTTAGACTCTGTCTCTGCCTTTGTCTCTTCTGCTTTTGTTGTTGTTCCTGTCTCTCCTGAAGCTCCGCAGCCTGCCAATATCATGGATGCTCCCATTGCCCCAGCCAGCGTCACCGCCATAACCTTTTTCAATTTCATACTAATATCCTCCTTATGCTATATAAATATTTTTATTTGTTTCTGTTTTCTTGATAATCATAATTTACCATTTTTTTTAAAGCATTTGAATAAGCATAACTCTCTAATTACATCAATTTTTTTACCTGAAAATTGCGGATTTTTTTAAAATGATGAATTTTTTACTTTATCCTATTCGTTTGAGAAAGGCAGTCAAAAAATCGTAATTTTTAAAGAATCCCCGCTGCGTCATGCAACGGGGATTCTTCCTGTTATTTCTGAATTTTTGCCTTGCCAGATAATCCTTTTCCTTTTAACAGCTTCTTATAATCTGCTAATTTTGACTTTGGAACCTTTACAGTCAGCTTTGCATTTGTTTTCTTAAATGCATTCTTGCCTACACTGTTAAGTCCGGTAGTTTTTAAGGTAAGCGTTTTTAATTGGGAAGCGCCATAAAATGCATAAGAACCAATTGTTTTTACATTCGAACCAATGGTTACCTTTGTAAGCTTTGTATTCTTTTTGAATGCATTTTTTGCAACTGCAGTTACTTTGTAAGTATCATTCCCGATCTTAACCTTAGAAGGTACGCTGAATGAGCTGTAGGTCTTCTTTACAGGAGCCATAAAAGTTACGGTTCTGTTCTTTGCCGAAGCATCTGTTACTTTATATTTGCCTTTTCCTGATGTGTAGGTCTTTCCTTCTGCTGCCTTGATTGCAAAAGTTTTGTTGATGGTACCATAATATTTACCCTTGCCCGTAATTGTAACAGATGCAGTCCCAGGATTTATATTATTTTTGTAAGATACGGTATAATCAGTATTTTTCTTTAATGTATTCTTACCGTAAGTTACTTTTACAGATGGTTTTAATGCTTTGCCTGTATGTGTTTTTGATGATGCAAGGCTTACTTTTGCCTTGGAAATCTTTGTGCCCGGTACTGTTATCGTACAAGTTGCCTTATGTCCGTTTACGGTAGCTGCAGTGATTCTGGCTGTTCCTGCATTAACTGCTTTTACGACTCCATTCTCAACTGTTGCAACATACGTATTGTCAGACGTCCATTTAACGGTCTTATTATCCGCATTGGAAGGCTGTACTACAGCGGAAAGTGTAAGGGTTTTATTCAGTTTTACACTTGCTGTTTTCTTGTTCAGTGAAACACCGGTTGGTAGATTCTGTGGCTGTGCTTTGACTGTGATCACACATACAGCCGTTTTTCCATTGACTGATGTTGCTGTAATCTTAGCAGTTCCGGCTGCAATACCTTTTACCCATCCATTTGCGACAGTTGCCACTTCAGGTTTGTCTGATTTCCAGGTAATTGTCTTATCTGCTGCATTTGCCGGCAGTACAGAAGCAGTTAACTGAATCTGATCTCCTACTGTAAATTCAGCTGATGGAATGTTTAAGCGCACTTCTGTCGGGAGAATTACTTCCGGCTCGTCTTTTGCTTTTACCGTAACGTTGCAGACTGCTGTCTTTCCATTTACAGTTGTTGCTGTGATCTTAGCCTCTCCGGCTATGATTGCTTTTACTTTGCCATTTTCTACAGTTGCCACTGACGGTTTGTCGGAACTCCAGGTTACTGCCTTATTTGTTGCATTGTCTGGCTTCACAACGGCATTTAATAAGAGTTCTCCTCCAACTGTTAATTCAGCTGCTGTCTTATCCAGCGTTACGCTTTCTGCCTCTACATCAGATGTCTTTGTACCGGTAACCAGAACATCCACCGTGGTGGTTGCTTCAGCCGCTGCTTCCTTTACAGCCTTAGAATCTGTTTCTTTTACTTTTAATGTTAAAGTTACAACTGTATCATTTTCCGGTCTGGTGATGCTGCCATCAATACCAATTACGTCCGGATTGCTGGAATTACTGATTACGATATCAAATCCAGTAATGACCGGGATAGATACTTTTGTATCTTCTGCTTTTACAGGTGCAATTACTTTAATATTTTCGGCAAGCTCATTTGCGGAAGGTTTCTGTGCCACTTCAAAAATATTGATTTCTGCCGCGGAACCATATCCTCCTTTTGATGCCTTATCATCGTTGCCGTCTACCTGCAGCTTGATCGCCGTAGCTTCAACTGCGTCAAATTCAGCATATTTTACATCTGCATTTGCTGCCCATACGCCCTTTGCAACCTGTTTTTCATTTCCTTCCGGATCGGTGATAATCAGAACATAATTATAAATTGTTCCGTTAGATGCTCCGGTTCTTGGTGTATAAGCAAATTTGTTAATTGTTTTTGTTCCGTTTAAATCAATTTTAATCCAGTGAGGATGTAATTCAGGTTTATCTGTCCAGCTTGTATGCCACATTGTGTCCTGCTTACCGTCCAGTACGTTGGAAGCAGGTCCTTCTCCACCTGATTTAGACTGTTCGCTGTTGGCTGTAGCCGTCATTCCTGTACGGTCTAATTTTACGGAAGCCGCATAATTAACGGTAACAGTTGCGATACCCTTTGCCTGGTAAGCAGACTGGGCGATAATCTGAGCTACACCTGCTTTATGAGCTGTAACGGTACCGTTTGATGCAACCGTTGCAACATTTTCATTTGTGGAAGTCCAGGTAATGCTGCTGTCAGACGGGTCTTCCGGTGCTATGGATGCTTCCAGTTTCGCAGAATCCCCTGCACTAAGAGACAACTCTGTTTTGTTTAAGTTTACTTCCGTTACTTTTCGGTCAATTACATTTACTTCGCATTCTTTATAAACACTGCCAGAAATAGCTGCACGTAATACGGTTTTTCCTTCTTTTAGTCCGGTTACGGTTCCTTTGTTGTCTACAGAAGCAATCTCAGGATCGGCGATTGTCCATGTTAACTGTTTATTTCCTGCATTCTGCGGCAATACCGTTGCCTTTACAACTGCTGTCCGGTTACGGATTACATCAACTTTATCAGTTGATAATTCCACACTTGTTGCCGGCACTTTTTCATCGCCTGTTACAATATTGAATTCCACAATACCATTGTGGCTGACCGTAATCACCCATTCATCGGTTGTGCCTTCTTTTTGTGCAACCGTATATTTGTATGGTCTTACATAATTATCTTCTGCAAAACTTCTGTCTGCCGGAGATTCGGTTACAAAGTTTACATTCGGTTCTACTGCATTTTTAACAGTAATAACGGTGTCGCGAAGCTGTGTATCCAGCCCTGTACCGTTCTTCATGCGCTCACACATCTGCCATACATAATTATAGCAGCCCTGATCGCTTAATCCTCCGGGGATTGTACCATCCCAGAGTTCTGTTTTATCCAGACGGTAGTTGCTTAAGTATACATTTAAAGATCCCGGATTTTCTTTTATAATACCAAATACATGGGGTTCGCCGGCTATCTTTACACTTTCAGCTCCATTGATTGCGGTTGTAAATTCAGTGTACTGGCTTACGTTTTTGTCTTCCGAGGAATTCATCCAGTACCAGGTATCTCCAAAGGTTTCACAGTATGCGGTTCCTTCTGATTTCTGAACCGGGTATACCGTATCAAGTGCAGACTTCAGTCCTGCTTTGCCAAGGTTTTCCCTTACTACCAGATCATAGCCTGCCAGTTCTTCTTCCGGACAATTTGATGGTACATAAGGTACGATTCCATATTGTCCTGTGCTTGGATACAGATTTGAATAAGTAGTATTATAATTAAAGTTATTCCAGTTTTCTGCCCCTACAACAATTGCTTTTGTTCTTTCCAGCATCTCTTCTTTTGTAGGAATTTTTACCTCTTTGCTTACCAGTTTCTCCAGGAAGGGAATCATGGAATACTGATATGTCGGTGTACGCATGCCTTTTGTAGCATTTGAATACCACTGTGCCTCTGATTTAAAGCAGGTTGCACCCTGGCTTACTGCACGCACAACGTCCTGCGTATACATATTTTCCGGCCATGTCAGACACTGTTTCCATGCATCTCCGCCGCTGCCTGCATCAAAGAGTGCACCGTTGCTGTCTAACTGCCAATGCCACCAGTCGGAGGCGATTCCCCAGTTCTCGCAGTAGTCTGTCATCCACAGGCCCTTAAACAGAGCATCTGTATTTGCTGCCTCACTGCCGTAAGACTCTTTTGTCATCAGAGAGATATACTCTTTGTATTCCCGCATAAGACCGGACAGTTTTTCATCCTGAGTCAGCCAGTCATACAACACACCGTTTGTACCAAAAATATTGGTATCGGTCCACATCATGCATACGCCGTGGGATACCCCTAAACGGATCATATCCATAACATAGCTGCGGTTGTCACCTGCAAAACGGTTATACATCTCGGCTGCATTAAATCCAACCAGGTATTCATTGTTCGTTGCCAGCTCATTCCAGAACGATAATGGAATGGTTGTATTTACATTTGTTTCTCCATTTGCAATCTGAACTGCACATGGAATCTTATTTTCATTACATAATTCTACGTTCTTTTTAATCCAATCCCTTACTGCATCTGTGCTGTTTAAGCTTCTCTCTGCAATTACCAGGATTACTGTATTATCCTTCAATTCATCAGGAACGGTATTATACAGCATTACCGGACTGTCAACACGTTCATCCCCATAGTAGTTCTTGTTTGCGTCTAAGCCGTCTTTTTTTGGTGCATCATCACTCCAATAGTAATTCTCCAGATACATCGGATGGTCATTGCTGACCTCAAATCGGATTTCACCTCTTTGAAGCTCACCAACCGTTACGGATAATTCACCTTTTGCGCCCGATTTTGTTTCTGCAACAATAGTTGTGGTTCCATCCTTAACCCCTGTAACAATGCCTGTTGGATCAATAACTGCAATTTCCGGATCCTGAGATGTATATTTTACAATGCGGTCGGTAGCATTTTCCGGTACGAAAGCAGTGCTTACCGTTGCTTCTTCACCTACTGAAATGCTTGTTTTATCCATTGACAGATTTAAGGAAACTGCGTCTACTAATTCCGGTTCTTCATAGTTTTTATTCTGGGTCAGAGCTTTCATGACTTCCATGTAGTCATTTTCTGTATACCCGATACGCCAGATCCTGGTATCCTGGCTTCCAACCTGAAGAGACACTGTTCCATCAGGAGCCAAAACGGTCTTGCCTGAAGTATTTGCCTGCAGTGCACTGTACCAGATTCTAAATTTCCCACCAGTAGGGCTGTCTGACTGATTATCATAATAGAAGGTAGAACGGTAAATCTGGAAATCATCCCAGGTACCTGATTTTCCTGCCCTTAATACCGGCTGTGTTCCTGCCTGCTCCCAGTTGACACCATCTCTGGACTTGGTCAGGTATAATACGGATCCATCGGGATTAGAAGTAGAGAAGCACTGGGACAGTCCCCAATATTCCTGTAGCTCAGGGATATACTGAATATCCTGATGCCATGGCCAAAGCTGTCTGCCATTCTCATCTTTTCCAAGGAAATTATTCACTTTTTGTGGTTCAGACCAGTTTATTCCATCCTCAGACCATCTCATTTCGATGAACTTTCCAGACTGGTTGTATCCCGCATCACCGGAGTTCTGTGCCCACATTGTATATATGCCGCGGAAATCGTCATAGGTAAATGTTGGGGAAAGCATACCATAACGGTCTTTTTCGCTGATTGCAGGAATGAAATCCTTATCTCCTGTTTCCATTCTTACTACAGTATCAGCTGTTGTGGCAATATTGCCGTCTTTGTCGTAAGGAACTCCCCAGTTAATTCCATCATAAGAAATTCTCAGACGAATCTGACAGTTCTGATCTTTTAATTCGTCATCAGTACCGCCGCCGTCATCTGCCCAGTTCCAGTAAGCAAGTAAACGGTCATTGACAGAGTCGTATAACAGATCTGCATCACAGTTATGAAATCTGGTTGATGGCGGTTCCGGTTCAATTGGATTGGAGATTCCTTCCGGCTCTACCCATGTCTGTCCATCTTCAGATGCTACGATATATGGATTTTCATACTGGGAAGTGATCATTGTATTTGGTGTGTAAATCATCCAGTATTTATAACCGTTCCACGGTTGGTCAAATACCTGGATATCAGGATGTGTCACCTGTCCGCCAATGTGCTTTAAGCTGCCATCGTCGTTTTTATTGGAATCCAGATCCTGGAAATGAGTTGGCATATCTAAATAAACTGCTGCATTTTCAAATGCATTTGCTTCATACGGTTTCGGTTCTGTATTGAAATTATAACCCATTACCTGTAATTCAGCGATATGGTTTGTTGTACCTTTGTTGGAACCAGACATATACACACGGACATATTGTCCCATGGTTCCCGCCGGAACTTCGAATGATTTTCCACTCTGGGTTTCTCCATAAGTGTCATCACTGCCTGCACCAAGTCCGTGTTTGTCTGCTTTATCTGAATTATAAATAAAAGTTGGATTACTAAAGTCTGCGTTTTCGGAAACTGCAATTACAGTACCATTATATACTCTGCCATCTGCCCAGTATCTAAACATATTGATCTGGGTAAGTTCATAAACATTCCCTAAATCTACCTGCAGATAACGGGAAGTATTATCCCCATCCTGTCCGAAATCACAATAGTTAGAATCTGATGTAGGTCCAATGATTCCATCTACAGCCATTGATCCCGGTCTGCTGGAATTCACTTCAGAGTCTGAGTTATCCGCTGTTTTCTTAACAGTAACAGTTTTATTTAAAGCCACATTAGACGGTTCCGGATAAGCCATTTCAAAGCTGGCATCTGCCCAGTTTCCCCAGTCATTATAAGGCTCTTTAACCATTTTAGCTTCCAGTTTTAGTTCTTTATTCTCTGATGTTATAGCAACATTAACTTCCTGAGCCTCATCAGATGCATCAACTACTCCGCTGTCAAATACTACGACATCATCCAGATATACTTTAAACTGGATATCACAGCCTTCTCCGTCTACATATTCCATTGCTGAATAATCAACGCCTGCCAGGGTGTGGAAAGAAGTGTAGCCTTTGTCTTCCAGATCATAAACGATAGAAGAATCCGTCTGAACTCCAATTCCTTTATCAAAAGACTTCTCTGCTCCGTTTACCAATAATTTCATCTGCTGCTGTAAATGATTCAGGTCCTTTGTGGGAGTGTCTTTTTCTCCTGTTGCACCTACTGCATTTGCAGCACTCTTCCAATCCATATCAGACAAGTACATTGTTTTTGTCTTTACTACGGTATTTTCCTGGATACCCTCAACTGTAACCGTAATATCGTCCTGGATATTTGCAATTGTATATACACCGAGCTCATCTTTTCCCAAAGCTGCACCGCCGTTTGCTTTAACAACCGGTACGGATTCATTATAAGCTTCGTCTATAATAAGCTTAAAACTGACAGAACCATTATAGTCTACCGTTGTACTTCCTTCATTCTGAATCTCAACACTGTATCCCTGTGGGTTTTCCGGGAATTTTACTTCATACTGTGCTTTATGTACGCCTTCAATGGTGATTACCTGATCTTCAGTAATGTTCTCAATGGTATAAACACTGTCAGCTGCCTCCAGACTTACTCCATTTGCTTTTACCGCACTGGTTGCACTGTAACCATTATCGGAGTCAATCAGTACCTGAAAACGGAAAGAACCGCCTTCTTCCACTGTCGTCGGGTCATTTTCATAAGGTATTACCTGATATCCATTTCCCTGTGGAATTGTCACCTGATAAGAATTCACATCCGGATTCTCTGTATGGGGAGTTCCCCAGACCTGCAATTCATTGATGTGGTTTGTAGTACCGTTTTGGCTGCCAAATACATATACGCGTACTGCCTGTGCCTTTGTACCGTCCGGTACTGGGAATTCATGTCCGGATGCAGTCTCTGCATAGCGTTCATCTCCTCCTGCCCCAAATCCATGCACATTTGAACTGTCTGAATTATATATGACTGCTTCATCTGTGAAATCGCCGCTCTCAGATGTGGTAATTACTGTTGCATCGTAAGTTCTGCTGTCTTT
>NZ_JNGB01000247.1:0-2802 GCF_001029355.1 Robinsoniella sp. RHS | reverse complement strand
CTGCACTCCATGGCTGTACGGAAGGGATTTCAGCTTCTATTTCCAGTATCTGGGCTTTCTTACTGATTTCCTCATACCACACCACGTCATCTGTTTTCTTCAGGAATGCTCTTATATAGCCCGTTTCATCCCCCTGCATCGCCAGGCGGATATTCAGTTTTCCATCCTGATACCCATTTATTAACTCGCCGTTTGCAAACATATCCCTTACATGAAGCTTCGGCGTGGTATAGAGATATACATCCCGGAAAATCCCGGAAAATCTCCAGAAATCCTGATCTTCTATCCAGCTGGCACTGCTGCGTTTATAGACCTCGACTGCAAGTTTATTTACTCCGGCAGAAACCACATCCGTTATGTCAAATTCGGATGGTGTAAACGTATCTTCGCTATATCCGATAAATTCACCATTAACCCAGAGATAAAAAGCCGTCTCCACTCCCTGGAAGGATAAATACATGCGGCCCTCCGGCATTTCATCTACATGAAACTCTTTTACATAAGAACCGGTTGGGTTATAACTCTGGGAAATGTGAGGCGGGCGTAAGAACTCCTGTCCATCCCAGGGATACATGGTGTTAATATACTGGCAGCGGTCGTAACCCTGAAGCTGTATATGACCTGGTACCTGAATATCATCAAAACCGGAACAGTCATAATCCATCTGATAAAACTCAACGGGACGCCCGGATGGATTTTCAGCATAACAAAATTTCCAGGTTCCATTTAGAGAAATACGCGTACTTTCTCCTTTTACTTTAAATATATGATCTGAGTGCGCCGGCTGACGGTTAACCTGAAACACCTCCGGGTCACCCAACCATGCTAATTCTGCTTTCATTGCCATATCCTCCTCTATTCTATAAATAATTTTCTTTTTGTATTAGAGTGTGTCTGATCATTTATTTCATCATTTTGTATCGGCAGTCTGATAATCACAGTGGTTCCTTCTTTTTCCTCACTGAGAATATTTAAACCGTAATCTGCACCATATAGAAGTTTTAAACGGTCATCTACATTATTAATTCCTATGCCGGAAAAATGCTCGGATTTGTCATGTCCGCTGGAAAGACTCAGGACCCGGCTTTTTTTCATACCGATCCCATCATCCACAATTTCAATATTCATATTCCTTTCCATTTTCCGGATGCAGACCTTTATATTGCCCTTTCTTCCTGATGGAAATGCATGGAAAAATGCATTTTCAATGAATGGCTGCAATAACATTTTGGGAATCATGCAATTCATGCATTCGTCCGAGACATAATAATCTACCTGAACCTGTTCCCCATACCGGGTCTGGTTAATCAGTACATAATTTTTCAGATTTTCAATCTCCTGTTCTATGGTTATACATTCACTGGTATCGCTGATTGTATTTCTAAGAAGTTTAATAAATGCATCAATGGTCTGGGAAGATTTCCCTGCATCTCCCTGCCAGATCAGCCATTTTATACTTGCAAGGGTGTTATAAATATAATGGGGATTAATCTGCATCTGCAGTGCCTTTATCTCTGAACGCCGCTTTTCTTCCTGGGTCCGCATTAATTCATCAATATACCGTTTCAGATCGTCCAGCATAAAATTGTATGTGGTCGCCAGCTCCCTGATCTCTTCTGTTCCCTTTATTTCCATATACTGCCCAAAATCACCTTTTCTTATCTCAGACATTTTCCCTGCCATAATGGATAAGGGACGGGTGATCTGTCTGGTGATAATGGTGATAAATATAAGCACAACACATGCAATGCCAAGGCAGATCAGCGCCATCTGGGGAATATTATACTGGTTATCAAGCGCTTTCGCATTATCAATTATTCCGTATATAGAAAAGCCAAAATAAGGCATACGCGTCTTTAATATGGTATATACCTTATTATTTTCCTTAAAATTGCGGCGCAGATATTGCTCATCCTGATCTGTGACCCATTCCTTATCCAGGACACTGCCTATGGATTCATTTCTGTTGGAAGAAACTACTCTGTGTTTGTCATCTACCAAATAGAAGTCCGTGGTATCACCGGTAAAGTAATCGTAATAGTCCTTCACATCCCGCTCCCTCATGGTGAAATAAACAATTGCATAGGGTCTGCTGCTCTCCAGATATGTAAGGGCCTTTGCCCCAATCAACGCCTGTCCGTCCTTTGAGGTAGATGTAAGCCCTTCATCAAAATACTGATACTGTATGGTCTTGGGATTATCCAGCGACCGTTTTGACAGATCATTTTCCAGTATCTCATTAACCGGTGTGGTAATGTTTTCCTGCTGGTTGATATAACTTTTCCCGGTTATTCCGATAACCATAACGCTTACATCCGATAAATCAGAACTAAGTGCCTGTTTCAAGTCTCTCTGCATCTGATACACCGTTTGAAACTCGGTTTTTTTATCCATCTGCTTATCGTCAAAATACAGGCGGAACGCCCAGCTGGAATCAATGGAGGATGCCACCTTCATTAATGTCTCATGGCAGTCATTAAACTCCTTTTCTACCTGCTGGAACACTCTTTCCTGGGACTTCCCATATGTATCAATAAATATATTTTCAGACAGATGAATGACAAATGCCGATACAGCAAACGAAACAAAAATAATGCCAAGAATCACCGTACATAATATTTTAACCACCGTACTATTCAGATGCAGTTTCTTCATTATGGATCTCACCTCTCCTGTCTGTGGCTCCGCCGCCATGTGGACGGTGTATCACCCGTAACTTTTTTAAAGACCCTGCAGAAGTAACTTGGATCTGAATACCCCACTTCATTGCTTACCTGGGATATACTCAGGTCTTTTTCCCGC
>NZ_JNGB01000043.1:0-26360 GCF_001029355.1 Robinsoniella sp. RHS | reverse complement strand
CTCAAAAGTGAATTGTGAAATTTTTTATATACTGCCGGAGTATTCCCCGGCAGCATCTGAAATTATGAATTTAATTTACTGACTGATACCCCGCACTATTTTGCGTTATTGTCAACTTCGCCCTGAATCTCCTGTGCAGCTGCTTCTGCGGTTGCACCTGTAAACATACTTACGATAGAGTTTCTGGTTCTGTCCTGCATGGATGTCAATGGATCAAAGTCGAATATATCAACACCGATACCAGTTGATGTTCCGCCTAATTTTACATTTTCAACAAATAATGGTGAGCATTTGCTTTCGTCAAGATCGATATCTGTTCTCGGGATTAAGAAAGCAGCTTCTTCTGCATATCTCTTAGCAGCATCTTTGTTTGTCAGCATTTTTAATAATTCAATTGTCAGGTCTAATTCTTTTCCCTGTAATTTGCCGCTTACCATGTATGGGCTTAATGTCTGCATATCTTCGTTTTTAAATTCCTCTTTTTCTTCGAAATATGGGAATTTTGCAACTTTGATACTGTCAGCTACAGGTGTTTTTTCTTTATCTGTAAAGGTTCCGATGTTCCATGGTCCTGTGATAACCATTGCTGCTTCACCCTGCTGGAACTGTGTCATAGCGATATCATCTGTGATACCAGCTGCACTTGCATCGAATGCACCTAAATCGATTAAGTCTTTTTCTTTCTGTAAGGTTTCAACAACGTCACTGTCTGTCCATTTCTTTTCACGGGTTCCAAGCAGTTTCGCTGCTTCTGTTCCTAACCATTTGTAGAAGATCTGGTCATGTAAATGTCCTGCCATGTAAGTACTCTGAGCTCCCATAGCAATCGGGATTACACCGCTGTCTTTTAATTTTGTAATAGCATCTGTAAATTCTGTCCATGTTTCCGGGAATTTATCAACGCCTGCAGCTTTGAATAAATCTTCGTTATAATATACACCGATCAGTCCGGATTCCATTGGTACTGCGTAAGTTCCTTCCTGTCCAGGTACCTGGTAGTATGCAAGGGAACCTTCTGTAAATCCGCCGCCCCATTCTTTATCTTCATCTAAATACGGCTGAAGATTTAAGATCATGCCGTTATCAATATACTCAGAAAGGTTTGCAACACCCTGGATTCTGAAGATATTTGCCATCGTTCCGGATGCAATATCTGTTGAGAGAATATTGTTAAATGCAGACTCATCACTCTGGGAATCATCCACGATTGTTACATCCGGATGTTTTTCCTTGAACTCATTGATGATATCATTGTAGATATTAACCTGAGTTGTTGTTCCTGCCATTCTGGTCAGAAGACGGATCGTAACTTTTTCACCATCACCGGATCCTTCTGATTTTGCCGCATCTGTTCCGTCAGCCGCTTTTGTTTCTCCAGCTGCCTGTGTATCACCTGCTGCTTTTGTTTCCTTTGTGTCGGATGAATTACCGCATCCAGCCAAAGCTCCAACGCACATAGCACTTGCCAGTAATAATGCTGTTACTTTTTTCATTCTCATTGCTTCTTCTCCTCCGTTTTTTATATTTTTTTAAGTTTTCATTTCTTAAGTCTTAATCATTATAAAAAATTTCCCCGCAAATTAGAATGGTCATTTTCTATTTTTTTTGTACATTTTGCATTTCATTTGCAAAAAGCATATTCCTTACGTAGACTTTTTGTCTAAAATAATATAATATAAGGAAGATAATAGGAGAAACTAAAAATCTCTTTATTTATAAGAAAGGAAATTTTTTCATGAATAAGAAAAATTCTGCCTCGATACAATCTAAATTTTTCCTGAGCAGTGCCGGGATTGCCATAGCATTTATGGTCGTTTTGCTTCTTAGCACGTCTTTTATTTTTTATAAACATTTTATTGCTTTGGAAACAAACTCCGCATTGCGGCAGTTAGATTATATTTCTTCTCAGCTAGATTATTATTTGACATCTACCAAAAATTATTCTAAGACTATTATTATAGATAATACGGTACAGTCTCTGATGCGTAAATATAAAGATAATCATACTGCCTTTAATGCTGATGACAAACGAAATATAACCGCCCAGATTAACCGCATTGTACAAGCCACTCCCTTTATACATGCGGTAACCATATATTCTTCAGAAAAAGATATGGTGGCTACTACTGAGATTTATCCCTATGATACGTCTCTTGATGATGTTCCGGTAGATACGGAATCCGTATGGGTACTTCGCACAAAGCACCCGCAGACAAATCGTTATCAGAATATGGAAGCGGTCTCTCTAGTCCGTCCTTTTTACCATTATCAGACAGCCTCCCTATTGGGCTATATTGAAATATCCATACCGGAGCACACAATTTCCCAGATTTACCGGGATAAGATTACCGAAACAAATCATATATTTATGGCGGATGAATCGGGCAATGTGCGAAGTTCTGATAATTCCATCTCCCTTGGCTCCCAATATGACTCTTTTTCTTTATTAAAGCCGACTACCGGGGATGAATCCAGATTTACGTCTCATTCCATTATATTATATAAGTATTTTCCTACCCTGGACTGGTACATTATAAACGAAATTAATCTTCTGGATTTTATCAGGCCAACCATGTTTTTATTTTTTATAACCATGATGATCACACTGATATGTATCGCAGTATGTATCTATGTATCCCATAAGGTTTCCCATACCATCAGTTCTCCTATTGACCATCTGATTCATCACACGCGGACGATCAAGGAAGGAAACTGGACACCCGTACAGGAAGAATGCAGCGATACGGAGATCGGAGAATTATTTAAGGCTTTTAACAGCATGATTGCAGCCCAGGAAAAGTTAAAAAATGACCTGCTGGAATCCCAGAAAATGAAAACTAAAATATCACTGGATCTGCTTCAGCAGCAGGTGAATCCGCACTTTCTCTATAATACCCTGGATAATATCTGTTCCCTTGCTGAAATTGATGAGAAAGAGACTCTGATTGATATCGTAATGAATCTATCTACTTTTTACCGGGAAGGCTTGAGTAATGGTAAGTTTTACATTACAATAAAAGAAGAGCTGGAAATAACAGAAGCCTATCTGCACATTATGCAGGTGCGATACTTTAATAAATTTGATTACTATATTCACTGCCCCGTTTATCTGTATGAATATCCCTGCCTGAAACTGCTTCTGCAGCCGATTGTGGAAAACAGCATTTATCACGGGATTAAAGAGCTGGAATATAAAGGTGTTCTTGAAATCATGGTCACGGAATATACCGATGCTATCCGCATTGTTGTGCAGGACAACGGCATTGGTTTTTCAAAGGCCGCATATGACCAGATATGGCAGGCTGGCAGCGATCACTTTGGTATTAAAAACATTCATCAGCGTATCCAGCTTTATTACGGAACGGAATATGGCCTGGAAATCGCTAATCGCCCTGAAGGAGGCTGTGTAACAACAATTACAATTGGAAAGGAGGCCGCAAATCAAAATGACCTTAAATCTGCTGATCGCTGACGATGAATATTTCATCCGACAGCGTTTAAAAAAAATTATTCCCTGGACTGCTCTGAATCTGAACTTTATCGGTGAAGCAGAAAATGGACTGGAAGTCATGGAACTGCTGGAGCACCACCCGGTGGATATCATTATACTGGATATTAAAATGCCAAAAATGACAGGAATTCAGGCAGCGGAACAAATTCACGAGGATTACCCTCAGACAAAAATTATTATTTTATCCGGCTATAATGATTTTGAATATGCCCGTACTGCCATGCGGTATGGAGTTACAGATTATCTGTTAAAACCAGTAGATACTCTGGTGTTAAAAAGTACTTTGGAGGATTGTATTGAAAAAATAGCCCTCTCCCGAAAACAGCACCGCCAAATTGAAAAACTTAACCATTATGAAAAATGTACTGCCCTTACAAATGTGCAAAACGGCTCTCTTGATATTCAGGCACTTTATACAAATTATCCGGAATTTTTACAAATTACCCATGCTCTCTATATCGGTGCTTTTGTATTTGAGGATACAGAGGTGGCGGTTCATCGGCTGATCACATCACTCCGGCTGAAAGGTTTCCAGTGTGAATACACCCAGGAAGCAGAGTATATTTATGTGCTGCAGATCTTTTTTACAGCCAGACAGGCATCTCATCATATTGGCAGCATATTAACTGAATTTGTGGAAAAGGAAAAGCATTTTGTATTTCTGAGCGTAGGCAACCTATTTGCCTTAACAGAAAGCTGGAACCCTTATTTCAAACGGGTTCTCCACGGTTTGAGCCAGCGCTATTTTTCAATAGGTTCAAATCTGCTGCTGGAGTACGCCGCTACGCCGGAACCTGATTATTCCATTGATCTGCCTAAAATAAGGCAAAATATTACCTTACATCTCAATGGAAAAGATGAAAAAACATTTTCTGATTACATCGAAGAGTTGTTTTCATCCATTGAAAAGAAACACAGTGTTGACTATTTATACCTGATCGTAACGGAATTGTTTATGACTTTCCATATTTATTACCACATACTGGAGAACACGCCGCAGAATATCAATGAATTTATATCCTCCATACTGGATGAAGAATATACTCTGGATAGTTTAAAAAATACGGCAATCCACTACGGCTTGCAATGTATCCAGCAAAATGACACCTCCCCTTCGGATGTGGCTTTAAGCAAGAAACTGATGTCCTACATTGATGAACACTATCGTAATCAGGATTTATCGGTAGCTCAGATCGGCGATATCTTTCAGTTAAACCCCTCTTATATGGGCAGTGTATTTAAGAAAGTAAATGACTTATCCATCCTTCAGTACATTACAAATGTACGAATGGAAGCTTCTAAGCGCCTGCTGGAATCTAATCAATACAAGATTTCAGAAATTGCGGAACAGGTTGGCTACTCTGATGTATTTTATTTTAGCAAACGTTTCAAAAAATCTTACGGATATTCTCCAAAAGATTATGCTCTTCGTAATAAAAATTAACAAATTAAACTGAATAGCTTTTTATGCGTAAAAAATACGCAGGTAGTCGAAGAACTACCAGATGGGAGATTATATGAAAAAGAAATTAATGGCAGTCCTGTTAGCTCTATCTATGGTGATACCTGTTAACAGCATTTCGGCACTTGCCGCAGAAACAGCATCTGCAAAGATCCAGGAATCTCAAATGTATGATGCCGAATCGTCAGGTATACCGGAAAATGGAATTACAACAATTGATACTACAGAAAATGATGTTACAACAATGGATACTACAGAAAGTGAAGTTACAAATAGCGATGATTCGGATTTAAATACCAACAACCAAACCTCTTCTTCGGAATCAGAAATCCCTCTGACTGAAATAAAAGAGGAAACTGAAATGACAGAAACCGAAATGGCAGAAACCGAAATGACAGAAACCGAAAAAACTGTATGTGAACTTACAGAAAAAATAACGGAACCCCTTACCGAATCAGAGAAGGAGTCGCCGGTGGGTCTGGTATCCGCCCCAAAGCAGCAACGCACAAATGTTTCCGAAACGGAACCTGCTTCTGCCAAGACATCCAATAAAGCTAAGCAGAAAAAGCAGAAAGAATACGCTCCAAAATCCAATTCAGCACAAATTACCAGTTGTAAAGGCAGTGGTGTGGATCGAATCATGATAAAGGCTAAAATCGCCAAACGAATTAAGAGTACTGATTCGTATTACTATCTCGTTACCGTAGATCCCAATTCTGGTAAAGTAATTAAAAGGACTGCAAGAACGGCAAAGAAAACTTCCGTAACTTTTGCATTAAATACAGCAGAACCCAATAAAGGATATGCATTGGCAAAATATGCAATAGCCGTAAAACAAAAAAAAGGATATAAAGTGATCAGCAGTGCCAAGTATGTAACAAATCCGGAATTTACTGCTAAAAACTCACATACATATGAAACCGGTAAAACAAAAAAAGGAATCCAGTTTACAACTACCCAGGATGTTGAAAAAGTGGATGCAAAGAATACATTTTTAAATCTATATGCATCGACAATTTTATCGAATCCGGATACGACTTATAAATACAATGGAAAGACTTATCATTTTAACAGTCTCCGGGGATATGAAGTTGCAGTATCCGAATTTAATGCCAAAGAAATCAATGTAACTTTACAGTTGGGCTTGGATTGGGGTGACGGCAGCTATCAGGATTTAATTGCATCCCAGGCAAGAAGTGAAGGGCATATCCTTTATACCTGGAATACCTCCAGTAAAGCGGCGAGAGAAAAAATGGAGGCTATATTCAGTTTCCTTGCTTCAAAATTCAGTACCAGTGAATGCCATGTATCCAATTGGGTTTTAGGAAATGAGGTAAATTCCTGTAATCTTTGGAATTATAAAGGCAGCATGAGCAAGACTAAATTTATCAATTCCTATTCATATGCTTTCCGCTCCTTATATAACGCTGCAAAAAGCAACTGGAGCAATACTAAAGTATTTATTTGTCTGGACCATTGCTGGAACACTGCAGATGCGGGATATACGGCAAAAGACTTTATGAATGCCTTTGCAAAGAAAATAAAGAGTATGCAGAGCGGTATTAATTGGAATGTTGCTTTTCATGCTTATCCGGCACCTTTAACAAGTCCTGATTTCTGGACTAACAGTGCTGTTTCATCCAAAGAAGATTCACCTTATGTCACAATGGAGAATATTCAGGTCTTAACAAATTACGTTAAAAAGCATTATGGCTCAAAAACCCGTATTATCTTATCGGAGCAAGGATTCAGTTCCTCAAAAGGTGAAGACGTCCAGGCAGCTGCAATCGCATACGGCTACTACAAAGCTGCATGTAATCCCATGATTGATTCCTTCATCATAAGAAGTTATAACGATGAACCCGGTGAAACTGCACAGGGCCTGTATATGGGCATCAGCGGAAAAAAAGCATATAATGTGTTCAAATATATGGACACCAAAAATTCAGGTAAATATACCAACAAATACCTGAAAACCATAGGAAAATCCAGTTGGAAAAAGGCCGTTCCCGGCTACACCCCAAACAGGATCTATAAGATGTACCGTAAATAAAATCACAACCGGCAGAACAACTGGCAAAGTTCTGCCGGTAATTTAATAGTAAAACACACTCCTACTTTACGGGTATCATTTTGGGTAATTTAAGGATATCTTCAATTGCCATTTCAGTAATTTCAGCAATCTCCTGTATGGTTTTCCCAGCACGAATCATATTTTCCGCTATTTTAATCTTATTTCTATGTTCACCTTCCAAGATACCCTCTTCCAACCCTTCCTCAAATATAATTTTCTCAACTTTTAACATTCGGATTTCCCTCCTTATCTCTTCCGCCAGCCGTCTGCTTATAATCTTATCAGCAAATGTCAATAATCCAGCCAAAATAAATGTACGATCATTTTCAGCTTCCAATTCTTTTGCTAATATAATAATCTTTTTTAAAAGAATCAGCTTCTCCTCTTTTCCTTTTACCGTCAATGGCAATATAATCATTTGCATTTTTTCATCATCTGTCAGATGCTCACGGCATTTTATTTTCTTATTTATATTTTCATAGATCGAGTCAGTATCCAAACCGCAAAGAAATGCCTGCTCAATTTTAAATGTAAGGCATCCAATATCCAGAACATCGTTTGCATGTTCAACATCCGATGTATACAGAATTAAGACCCTTATTTTCACGCCGAACCAATCCTTTCCCAGCCTTTTTAGAATTCTGCAGACATAGCCCAGATAATCTATCAGGTCTTCATTCAAAAATTTACTCTCATAATCTACCAGGACAATGCTGTTATCAGCCAACAAAAACAAATTGTCTAAACGCAGTTCATTTACCTGCAGGCTGGGCAGATTGGTTGGCAGCACTTCAACGATCTTCGGTAGTTCGATTCCGTAAACGGAAAATGATTTTTCTTTTAGTGACTCTGCGAATATTTTCGATAAAATATCTTTATTTTGATAGGCAATTCCTTCCAGTTCGTGCACTCTCCTTTATTTGCAAATGTACAATCATACATATACCACACCAGAGTATGTCTTAAAAGACAATATAATAAAATATATACGTATCATCTACTTTGCTTAACAACATGGGGTTTTGATTTGAATAAATCAGAAGTGATCAGATTATAAAATAAAAAAAGATAAAAGACAAAAAATAAAAATACACATAAACAGATTGAAACAATCTCTTATTATTTTTTAATATAACATAACAGAAAGAATAAATCAAGATATTTTTCTATTAGCGGTGATATTCCGATCGTCAATTTACGCAAAATAAAAACGAAAAGGCACCTTCCGTTAACCGCCAACGGAAAATGCCCTGCTGCCCTCATACCTTAGAGCGCGTTTGAATATTCTAACCTGCCTTCTTAAGCTCCCAATTTTCAAACACTCTCTAAACTTCATGATTCCGATATTCATTTGCCGACATTCCTGTCTGCTTTTTGAACACCCTTGAAAAATGTGCCATATCCAGAAATCCCACTGCTTCTGCTATATCCCCGATTCGAAGGGAAGGATCCTTTAACATCTCTTTCGCATGTTCAATTTTTGTATGGTTTAACAGCTCTGAGAAACTTTGCCCTGTATGGCGGTTCAGAAGCTTACTCAAATGCCACTGGCTTACGTAAGTCTTCTCTGCCACCTCCAGAAGCGTTATTTTTCGATTATAATTGTCCTCAATATATTTCAATGCATTTTTAACGATAAAACTGCTGGCTGCACTGTCGGAACTCTCCTCCACTGCTTCCGCCTCTCCGGTAATTTTCTTCTTCCGGAGATTTTGCACCATTGCATCTACAGCTTCCTCTATTTCACTCATATTAGAAGGCTTCAGCAAGAACCTGGTCACCCCCAGGCGGATGGCTTTCTGTGCATAATCAAAATCCCGGAATCCGGTCAGGATGGTAATTTCCATGTTTTCAAATTCTGATTTCAACCCGGCTGCCATTGCCAGCCCGTCTAGTCCCGGCATAGAGATATCGGAAACTATGATATTGGGCTTATGCTCCCGGATTACTTCCTGTCCTTCAATGCCGTCATTTGCCGTGGCAACAACTTTACAATCCCATTTTTTCCAATCCACACTTCTTGAGATTCCTTCCACAATGATTGGCTCATCATCAATAATTACTACTCGATACATAACTACGGCCCCCAGTACTTTTCTTGTCCAGACAGACACATCCACAGACTGAAATGATCCCTTTATCTGGATAGTATATCCATATTATCCCTTAATTGCACCCGCTGTCAATCCCTTAATAATGTTTTTCTGCAGGAAAATGTATACAATTAATACCGGAACTACAATCAGGGTTACCGATGCCGCCATGAGTCCGAAATCCGTTCCGTACTTGGAACTGATCATTTCTAATAATGCACAGATCGGCATATTTTTTGGATCACGCATCATCGTTTTCTGTACAAACAAATCATTATAGGACCATAAGAAGCTGAAAATTGCTACGGTAGAAAGGGATGCTTTACATAGCGGTATAATGATTTTAGTGAATACCTGGAATACATTGGCACCTTCCATATATGCCGCTTCTTCCATCTCAATTGGCAGTCCCCTTAGAAATCCCATCATTACGATTGCCGCAAAGCTTAAATTCCCGGCTATCTGAGGGAGAATAACTGCAATCGGCGTACTCAGAAGATCTGCTTTTACCATCATTCTCAGTACCGGTATAATTGTGGAGAATACCGGAAACATCAAACTTGCCACAATAAAACTGTCCATGAAGTTTTTTCCCTTGAAATTATATCTGGTCATCGCAAATGCCATCATGGTTGAAAGCAGCATAACACCCAGTGTTACAGATCCTGAAATGGTAATACTGAACCCATAAGCCCTTAAAATATTCAGGCTTTCAAATGCTTTCTTATAGTTTGCCAGATCAAATGCCTGAGGCAGACTGAATGAATTACTGATTACTTCAGCAGACGGTTTGAAAGAGTTCAGGAACACCCATAAAAATGGAAAGATTGTAGTGACTGCCCATAAAATCAGCACCGCATAAATTACAATTTTCCCAATACCGGCCTTCTTTTTTGGTATCTTCAAATCCATTGAAAATTCTTTACTTTTACTATATCTTAATTCCGTCATAACCGTCCTCCTACATGTTTGCGTCTGGTCTGGCAACTTTTGTAACGATCTTGGATACGATAACTCCTAAAATAACGATCAAGATTGCGATTGCAGAGCCATAGCCATAATCATTTAATTCAAATGTGGTCTGGTACATATAAGTTCCCATAAAATGTGTCAGTCCATAAGGAGCTCCCTGACTGGCAATTACCCAGGGCAGATCGAATACCTTTAAAGCTCCTGTTACCGCCAGGGTAATACAGGTACAGAAAACACCGCGAAGCATTGGCATTGTGATATAAAATACCTGTTTGAACTTACTGCATCCGTCGATGGATGCTGCCTCATATACCTCTTCCGGTATGTCACTTAATCCGGTCAGCAGTATTACAAAATAGAAGCCCACATAAGACCAGAGCGTTGGTATACATACCATGATAAATGCAAGGCTCTCACCCAGCCACTTGACCTTGGCAAATCCCAGTGCGGTTAATATCTGATTTAACATACCGGAATCGTAGTTATAGAATAATTTAAACAGTAAGCCGATTGCTGTTGCTGAAATAACAATCGGGAAGAAGTATACGGTTCTGAAAAACTGCTGCCCTTTTTTGATATTGCTTACCAGTACAGCTAAGACAAATGCAATTCCTACTTCAAAAATTACAGTTAGAAACATCATTTTTACAGAGTTCCCAAGAGCCACACGGATCATAGGATCGGAAAACAGTTTCTGGAAATTTTCAGCGCCCACATACCGGAATGCACGGCCCGGCATTGCTACTGGAACGGACATATCATAAAGGGCATTTTTGATATTTTCTACAAAGGGTACGTACAGGAATATCACAAGAAATAAAATTCCTGGAATCAAAAAGATGAGAAGCGGCCATTTTTTCTTATATAACATGGTGAATTACCTCCTGTTTTAAAAAATACATTGAATTTTGGGTATAAAGAAGCAGAGGGGGCGGTTTTGAAATCTCCCTCTGCTCACAAGGACAATATTTATTTCTTTACTACTCTATGGTTTCACCGTTTTTATAACGTGTAATCATATCATTGATAATGTCTTCAGCCTTCACCATACCTGCTGCCATACCGGAAATCTGGCTGGTCAGTGCTTTGTATGTGTTGTATCTTGCATCAGTTGGCAGTACCAGTCCTTTTGCTGCCTGAGCATACTCAAGACCGCTCTTTGCCAGGTTGTCAGAAGGCATTTCATCTTCAGAGATTTCACAGGTCGGGATACCTGCACCATTCCAGTATTTCATAAGGGAATCCTTACAGGTCTGAGCCATAACAAACTTGACTGCTGCATCTCTCTTGTCAGGATCATCCCATGCTTTTCTTGTGATATAGAATCCGGAAGATAATCCGCTTACCATATAGCCTGCGACATCTGCTGCCTGATCAGGTACACCCGGGAAAGGAACGACTACTACGTTTTCTTTATCATCAATGCCATTCATTCTCCAGTTGCCGTCTAACTGCATTGCAGCTTTTTTGCTGTTAAATAGCTGCTCTGCGGATGAGTTGTCGATGGTATCGGTATCTTCAGGGAATGCGCCCATTTCTTTCAAAGTCTTAATGACTTCAATTCCTTTGATCCAGCTTTCAGGTGCTTTATCCGGCATGGAAACATATTCTTCCTGTCCAGCTGTATACAACATACAGAACTCAACCCAGTAATGAGGTACTTCATTCAGTGAACAAGCAATGGGGATGATATCTTTGCTCTTAAATGTCTCAATTGCTTTTGTAAAGGAGTCCCAGTCGGTAGGAAGTTCTACGCCATTTTGTTCAAATACATCCTTGTTACAGAAAAGTCCTTCCCAATAACCCGTTGTGGGAACTGCTCTTTTCACACCATCTGCATTTTTTACTTTTTCCAATGCATCCGGTAATGTATCCCCGGCATACTCCGGATATTCTTTTACGATTTCATCGTAAGGTACTAATTTATCGGTAGAAATAATATCATTTGCCGTAGCATCTACGAAGAACTGCAATACATCCGGTTCATTTCCTACGGAAAAGTCTGCTGCGATTCTGGATTTCCACTCTTCATTGGATACCTGGGAATCATCTTCCAGCGTTACATTTGGATGCTGTTCCATAAATGCTTTATTCACTGCCTGATAAACGATGGCATTGGGGTCTGTTCCACCGAACATGGAAACGGTCTTAAGGGTTACGTCTTTACCTCCTGCCACTTCTTCGGCTGCCTTTTTTGATGTTGCTGTCTCTATCGCCGGTGCGCTTTCCGATGCTGCTTCGGTTTCTTCGCTGCCGCCTTCTGTAGCTTCTTTGGTTTCTCCATCCGCTGCCGGAGCTTTTGTTTCCTCTGATGCTGCACTTGCTTCTGTTTTCTTTGCCTCTGTTGCTGCGCTTGTGGAGCTTCCGCAGCCTGCCATCATGGACATCGTCATCGCTGCTGTCATTGTTACTGCCAATACTTTTTTGAGTTTCATACTTATTTCCTCCCTATGAGTTTTTTATTTCTATGAGTATTTCTCTCATTTCTTATAATCCTATTATACTTGCAATGACCTCAAAATGCATTAGACCTACTTGACATTATTTGTTCATTCTTGCCCTCTTCACAAGAATGAACAAATCCTGCGACAAAGTTACCCGTTTTATTCCCCAATTTTACCGGTACTCTGCAATTCTTTTTGTGCCTTTTGTCTATTAATTTCTTCCTCTTTGTCCAATTCCTTCTCATAGGGCAGCGTAATGACGGATTCCGTTTTGCCATCCTCACCCGGTGTAATCGAAAGCCCGTACTGCGCCCCGTAGATCAGCTTGATCCGCTCATTTACATTGCGGATTCCAAGAGAAGTATGCTGCCCCGGCTCAGCCTTGATACTTCCGGGGCTTCCGGACAGGATCGCGTTAATTTTCTCCATATCTTCCCTGGTCATAGGCTTTCCGGAATTGAATACCTTTACATAGATCTTTGTTTCATCATGGAATATCTGTATTTCTATAATACCGTTTTTTACCTGCTCTATCCCATGTACTACGGCATTCTCCAAAAGCGGCTGCAGAATAAGCCTTGGTACCTTTACCTGTAACAGACTGTCATCAACCTTCCATTCCACTTTCAGACGCTTTCCAAACCTCATAGATATAATATAGAAGTACGCATCCGCACAATGCAGTTCTTCTGCAAGGTTAATCAGGCGGCTTCCTGCCCTGTCCATCCGGTAATCCAGTACTGTACTCAGGGATTCGATCATTTTACTGATGGTGGTATCTCCGGACATTCGCGCCTGCCAGTTCATCATTTCTAAGGTGTTATTCAGAAAATGCGGATTGATCTGTGCCTGGAGTGCCATAATTTTAGCATCTCTGCGTGCCAGCTTTTCATCATAAGCATAATCGAACAGATACTTTACCTGTTTGGACATCCGGTTAAAAGAATCCATCAGATATGAAAATTCTGCATTTGGCATATTTTCACCCTCCACCACAGTTCCAAGCTGTCCCTCTTCAATGGCTTCGGAAGCCCGGATCATACGGCTGACCGGAATACTTACCTGCTTATTTAAAAATTTCACCCCGTACATTAGAACCGGAATTAGTATCAATATTATACATGCAATAATCTTGTATAGATTATACAGTGATTCATAAAATAATGCCTTACTTACCAGAAATGCAACGCCTACGTTATAATCCCTGCACTTTTTTTCTTTCAGATAACCTTTGTAGCTGTTGCTTAAATCCATCTGGATTGTGTCATCTTTATTCTTATCATACTTTTGAAACAGTGCCGGAAAGTATTTCAAAGATGCATCCTCATCCTGATTTCCCACCAGAACAAATTCCTCACCGTCATTAAAGCAGATTGCCGCATTGACGCTTAAGTCCATCTGGATATTTCGAAACAGCTGATCCTGGTTCAATTCTACAATTAACGTTCCAAACTTAATATACTTGGTTACCGTATACATATTCCGGACAATATATATCCGCCCGTCCACTACGCGGAGTACCGCATCCGAAGAATGGCCTTCAATGAGATCTTTCATTTCCCCATGGATCTGCTCTATATAACTTAAGTAAGAAAATTCATTATTTGCAGAATAACATAAAGGCTCATCGTCGCCTTCCAGATAGAAAGTAAACATACTGAATTTCTTGTCTATGTAAAACTTGCTTTTCAACTCATTATTAATGTCCTGGTAAAACTGATTCTTATTTGTCTCACCTTTCCGGTACTTTCTCCAGGCTTTTTCACATACACCTTCATAAGATGGTTTTTTCGATGCCGTAATTGCCTCATCAATTCTCTGGGAAAGTGTAGATGTCACATTTTCTATGCCCAGATTCAACATCATTTCCGATTTTTCTAAAATTTCATTCCGATAAGAAAAAACCATAAATACAAATAGTACCAACAGCGGTATTACCCAGCAGAGCATAATGAAAAAAAGCATCCTTGATTTCAAAGATCTGGGCTTTTGTGTATTCTGAGACTGATTTTCCATAGTCCTGAACCTCCCTCTTCCATGGGTCTATTGTAACATAGTACCCTTGCGTTTTGCATGAAAATTTATGGATAAATCCACTTTTTCTCCTATCAAAAGAGAGCAGATACAGTACGAATTGATGTACTGCATCTGCTCTGTTCTATTTCAATCCTCCGTGTAAATACCGCCTGCATTCAAAACATGCCACCCACTCAGACGGGTTCACAGGTGATCCCCAGAAACTCTTCAAAAAGCCCGCAAAGTTCAGAAGCTTCTTTTGGCTTTGGCATTTCACAGAAAATCCGAAGAAGCGGCTCTGTACCCGAAAATCTTGCGCTGATCCAACCTCCATTTTTGAAATAGACCTTGCATCCGTCCAGATATGATACCTTCTCTGCTTCTGTTTCAATCTCGGGCAGCAGTTTCTGTATCATCAGTATGTTATGGATTTCTTCTTTTTTCTCCTGACTGAATTTATAAGCCCGCTCTTCCATATGCAGAAATCCATACTCAAGTTCAATGTCCCTGGCAATCTGGGATATCTTTTTACCGGTTACTGCGATCATCTCAATCAGAAGTGCTGCTGCATAAATCCCGTCTTTTCCATTGATATGCCCCCGTACTGTCAATCCTCCGGAAGATTCTCCCCCAATCACAGCATTGGTCTCCTGCATCTTAGCAGACACATATTTGAATCCTACCGGAACTTCATAGCATTTTTCTCCGAAACTCTCCGCTACCCGGTCCAATCTGTGGGTGGTGGAAATATTTCTCACTACTGCCCCATGCCATCCCTTATATTTCACCAGATAGTAATACAGCAGCACCAGGATATCATTTGGATGAAGGAATCTTCCGGTATCATCAATCACACCGATGCGGTCGGCATCTCCATCTGTTGCGATACCAATATCACATCCTCTGTCCAGTACATAGTTCTGAAGAGAACGGAGGGTATTGGCATTTGGCGCCGGCAGCTTACCTCCAAACAGGGTATCATGACGTTCATGAATTACTTCCAGCTCACAACGTGCAATAGAAAGCAGCGTTTTAATGGAGGTCTGGCTCACGCCGTACATAGGATCCAATGCCACCCGCAGCCCCCGTTCTTTTATGGCTTCCATATCTGTCGCAGCTATAATATTATCCAGGTATTCGTTTAAAGGATTGAACTCTGTTACCAGCCCTTTCTCCTTTGCTTGTTCATATTCCATAATTTCAATGGCATTACCCTTCCTGCATCTTTCTTCCACTTCTGCGATATAATCTTCTATATTTCTGGTCTGCTCTTCATCCGCATCCCTGCCTCCATGGGTGAACACCTTAATCCCATTATATATAGCAGGATTATGGCTTGCCGTCACCATCATGCCATAATGAAGTCCATGCTTCATAACATAATACATGATCAGAGGAGTCGGTGAAGAACGATTGATAAAATACGTATGGATTCCTTCTTTCGCGAAAACTTCACATGCCCACATGACCGCTTCTTTCGACAAAAATCTCCGGTCGTAGCCAATCACCATTCCGTCTTCTTCTACCCCTTCCGCCTTCATTTTCAGTACCATTGCCATTGAGAGTTTCTGTATATTTTCTCTTGTAAATTCGTCACCAATTACGGCTCTCCAACCGCCTGTTCCAAAATGTACCATAATCTTTTCGCCTACCTTCTTTTATCTTCCCATAACGACAGTTACTTCATGCCTGCTTCCGGCATCGCATACCGGTATCTGCTGCGTTTCCACACCATCCAGATACAATTTACTAACACCTTTCATTACGCCATCCGGATTTAAAACTGTAATCTCATACATCGCACCCCGGAATTCTCTGCTCACCTTGAACTCTTTCCAGTCTGCCGGCACGCAGGGATCTATCTGAAGATGGTCAAACTGCGGTTTGACGCCAAGCATATATCTGGTTGCTGAAAAATACGCCCAGCCTCCTGTTCCGGTCATAAACGGATGTCTTGCCCTTCCAAATGCCTTGTGATCCCGCCCTACAATGAACTGGCAGTAAGAATAAGGTTCCGACTCCCGGATCTCTATCTGGTCATTTTGGTTATACGGGCAAAGTGCATCATAAAATTTCATTGCACGGTCTCCCCTGCCCAATACACATTCTGCTGCCCATGCCCATGGATTTGGATGGCTGAATACCGAACTGTTTTCTTTTAATCCGGGATATACACGGGTTACAAATCCGATATCGTCATCCGGCCGGGTATAGGAAGGGCCATTTAACAAAATGCCATATGGTGTGTACAGGTACTTGTCTACACTGTCCATTGCCTTTTTGCCTTTTTCATCGGAAGCTGCACCGGATAAAACTGCCCATGCATTGGACTCCAGATGAATCTTTCCTTCTTTGTCCTCCATGGTACCAATTTTTCTGCCATTTTTCGTCACGCCCCGGATAAACCATTCTTCATCCCAAAGTCTGGTATCACAGACTTGCTTTACCTTCTCTGCCATTTGTTCATACTTTTCCACATCTGCGGTGCGGTTTAGATACCTTGCAGCTTCCAGGAAATTCCGGATTGCCCAGTAATGTAAGAAGGAAACCATGGCACTTTCACCGCCGCCCAGGTTGAGACAGTCATTCCAGTCTGCACGAAGCCCTTTACAGATTCCGCTTTCTCCCACCTGCTCTGCCGAGAAATCCAGAATCTTCATCATGTGCTCATAAACCGTTCCCTCACCCCCATCGGCATAAGACAGTACCTGATCCAGGAAAGAAAATTCACCGGTTTCTTTTACATACTCTACAATCGCGCTGACCAGCCAGAGCGCATCATCTGAACAGGTATCTTCCAGTCCGTGAATCATGTCTTTAGCATTGGGCGTTGGCACAACGGTAGGTGATTTAAAGGGTTTCACTTCCGTATCCGGATCAAACCATTCCGGTTGGAATAAATGAAGTCCGTATCCTTTTGAAACCAAGCCTTTCAGCAATTCCACCAGCCTCTGGCGGCACTTTTGCGGATTGGAATGGGGGATTGTCATTGCATCCTGCGCCGTATCCCGGTAGCCAAGTCCGGTTCTTCCTCCCACTTCGATAAACGATGCAAACCTGGAAAACATAACGTTTATTTCAGCCTGATACAGGGTCCAGGTGTTGATTAATGTATTCATGCCTTCATTTGGAGTCTGAATCTGGAGTTTATCCAATTTCTTTTTCCAGAAAGTCCGCAGATCGGCATATACCTTCTCCATTGCATCCGGCCTGCTGTATTTTTCCCGGATAGCAGCACCAACCTTTCGTCCGCCTTCTCCCAGCATATATACGACTCTTACTTCCTCTCCCGGCTGCAGCACAATCTTTTTCTGGAATGCACCGCAGTGATTATTGCCATTTTCAAATCCGCCCTCCAGATACCCCTGTTCTACCCCAATGGGATTATCTTCGGTCCGGTATTTCCCTATAAACTGATCTCTTAAGGTTTCAAAACTGTCCTGACTGACACTGGATGTAAAATACTGATATCCGAACTCTTCATAAAACAGGTCATGCTCTATAATTCCGTCTTCACAGGAAGACCCAGCTGCATACATACTCATCTGGAAATTCTGATTGTCCATATTGATATGATGGAACGAGAATTCACAGTAAGAAAACAAGCTTAATTCTCTCACCCGGTCACTCTGGTTCTGCACTTTCACATCCCATAATTCCACTGCATCTCCAATGGGAATTACCAGAGTCTGAGAAGCTTTGATTCCCTCATAATCACATTCATAAACCGAATAGGACAATCCATGCCTGCAGGTGTATTTCGCCTCGTCCAGAGACTTTCCTACGGGCTGCCAGGATATGCTCCAGTAGTCTTCTGACTCATGGTCTCTCAGGTAAACATAATGTCCAGGGCGGTCCATGGGAACGGCATTCGCCCGGAACCTGGTAATCCGGTGGTATTCCGGCGATTTATAAAATAAATATCCTCCTGCCGTATGGTTCACAACCCCACACATATCCTCAACCCCTATATAATTCGTCCAGGAAGCAGAAAGATCCACCCGTTCAATTACATATTCTCTATTCTCATTATCAAAATATCCATACCTCATAAACAACCTCCTCCAAAGCTTTTACTTTATACTTATTATAATCTCTCCGGCTTAAGGGAGGAATTGCCAGGTATGCGAATATTTGTACAAAGTTGTGCTCTTAAAAAATACCGCAAAAAACGCCCACAGGAGGAATTTTTACATTCCCGCTGTGAGCGTATCTCATCCGATATGATGTACCGACAGCTACTTAAAATTCAAATTTGTCTGCCAGATATGCTTCTAATTCTTCAATTTTAATTCTTTCCTGCTGCATAGAATCACGGTCACGGACAGTTACTGCTCCGTCTGTCTCGGATTCAAAATCGTATGTTACACAGAATGGAGTTCCGATTTCATCCTGACGTCTGTAACGTTTTCCGATGTTTCCACGATCGTCAAATTCGCAGTTATACTTCTTAGCCAGCATGGTAAATACTTTTTCTGCGCCTTCATTTAATTTCTTGGATAATGGCAGCACGCCTACCTTAATCGGTGCCAGTGCCGGATGGAAACGAAGTACGGTTCTCTTATCCCCGCCTTCCAGTTCCTCTTCATCATATGCACTGCAGAGGAATGCAAGTACCACGCGGTCTGCACCCAGTGATGGTTCAATAACATAAGGAATATATTTTTCTTTTTTCTCGTCATCAAAATAGCTCATATCCTGTCCGGATGTATCCTGATGCTGTGTCAGGTCATAATCTGTTCTGTCTGCAACACCCCATAATTCACCCCAGCCGAATGGGAACAGGAACTCAATATCGGTAGTTGCTTTACTATAGAAGCAGAGTTCTTCTGCCGCATGGTCTCTTGCACGCATCTCGTCATCTTTCATGCCAAGAGCTGTTAACCAGTCCAGGCAGTACTTTTTCCAGTATGCGAACCACTCCAGGTCTGTACCCGGTTCACAGAAGAATTCCAGTTCCATCTGCTCGAATTCTCTTGTACGGAATGTAAAGTTTCCCGGAGTAATTTCGTTACGGAAAGATTTACCGATCTGTCCGATACCAAATGGAATTTTCTTTCTGGATGTTCTCTGAACATTTTTGAAATTTACGAAAATACCCTGAGCTGTCTCCGGTCTTAAATATACGGTATTCTTAGCATCTTCCGTAACACCCTGGAATGTCTTGAACATCAGGTTAAACTGACGGATATCTGTGAAATTATGCTTGCCGCAGGTCGGACATGGAATCTGATGTTCTTCGATAAAGTTCTTCATCTCTTCCTGGCTCCAGGCATCTACGGAACCTTCCACTGCGATTTCTTTTTCTGCGCAGTAATCTTCAATAATTTTGTCCGCACGGAATCTCTCGTGGCATTCTTTACAGTCCATCAGCGGATCGCTGAATCCACCCAGATGTCCGCTTGCAACCCAGGTCTGCGGGTTCATTAAAATAGCACAGTCAACACCTACATTATAAGGATTTTCTGTTACGAATTTTTTCCACCATGCCTGTTTTACATTGTTCTTCAGCTCAACGCCAAGGTTTCCGTAATCCCAGGTATTAGCAAGTCCTCCATAGATTTCTGAACCTGGATATACGAATCCTCTTGCCTTTGCCAATGCTACAATTTTATCCATCGTTTTTTCCATTGTTAATTCCTCACATTCCATTCTATTTTCATTCTATTTTCTGTCATTTTCTTTGCGTGCAGACAACGGTAATAACTTTTCAGACACGCTCTAAAACTTACCGGGGGTATTTAAAGATCACCCCAGCTCATAAATAATATAAGCTAATTTCTTACCAATTTCAACCTCTTTCGAAGAGGTCCCGGAATTACTGCTCTCGGGGGACAATAAAACCATACCGGTCTCAGAATCCGTTTCTTCCTGCTTTGCCGTTTCCGACTGCTTTTCTGTAGCCGGCTCTGCACCGGAAGATTTTACTTTTGCTTCACTTTTCCCTTTTACTTCCACATTGTCACTGGTAAAAAGGATGTTTCCCGGCACCTGAACCAGCACCGGTTCTTCCATTACAACTACCTGATAGTCTTTCTTAAGTACATCGCTGCTGGTCAAACCGCTCTTCGCCACCTTACCATCTTCCACGGACTGGAAGCCTCCGTCAAAGGTAACACCTGATTTTTGTGCCTCAGATATTTTCCCCACAAAAAATTCAACATGGTTAAAATTCGCATAATCCTGTGATGAAGCATAATCTATAATCAACTTTGCCGTATCTTCGCTGACGCTGAATTTATCCAGATCTATATTATCCTTGCCTGTACTGGCTTTATATGCATCAATTTCGCTCTCAATCATTGTTTTAAGCTCTGTCTCATCATAATACTCTTTATCCAGGCTCTCCACTGCTGTCCCTGTTATTCCTCCATCTTTGCTAATCGAAACTGCTGACTCATCTGGTGACGAGAATTTACTGCACCCGCTTAGCAGACACATAACTCCAACCATCACCGCCAGAATTCTCCTTTTTTTCATAATAAACTGCATCCTCCTTGTATAATCCTAATTATTATACCTTTAAAGTATGATATTTTCAACTAATTATTGGGAGAAGAACACTCTGGCGGGTCGATTTAAAACTTATGTAACAATCGACTCTAAAATATCGAGGGATTTAAACTGTTTATCCATATAAATTTTGCAAAGACGGCTCTGAAGACGTTTCATTTCACGCAGCACATCTTCAGAAACCGTAAAAGAATACAGCTTTTCAATGGTAGATGATGCGATATACTGATACGTGTAGATGGTTGACTCTAATAAAAGAACTGCTCCTTTTGATCCTGACAGGCAGTTTTTACAGACCAGCCCGTCTCCTGCAGGGACAAATGCACGCAGATCCTCCTGTACGCCGCAGCCTGTACAGCAAAACATCTGGGGATATTCTCCACTTATAACCATTGACTTCCACTCGAATATATACCGGATCAGCTCATTGGGTATATACGCATTCATAAGCGCCCGCAGTGTTGCATACAGCAGCCTCAGCATTTCCGCCTCATCATTATTTTCCCTTGCGTAATAGTCTGCAATTTCCATAAAATAAAAGCCATAATAGGCCGCCTCATAATCCTGGGACAGCCCTGAAAAATAATTGCTGATCTCTGCCTGCATCAGGTTATAGGAAGTTCTTCCCTCAAAACAGGTAAACGCACCGAAGGAAAACGGATTTGCCGCCGCCAGAAGCGGACTGTTCTGTCTTCTTGACCCTTTTGCAAATGCTGTAATTTTGCCTCTTTCTTTTGTAAGCAGCACCAGCCTTTTATCATAATCACCAATTGGGGCGGCTAAAAGCACCATCCCCGTTAACGTCACTGTCTGTCCCATTTTACACCTTCTGGTCAGAGCGTGTCTGAATTATGATTGTACCTGGCAGTCAGACAGGTGCAATGATTTTTCAGAGGCACTCTAGACATCCTTTTTATCATAACCAAAGTTCTTCATTAAGAAATCACTGTCACGCCAATCTTTCTTTACTTTTACCCAAAGCTGCAGATTGACTTTCATTTCTAACATTTCTTCAATTTCTTTTCTCGCCTGGGAACCTATTTTACGAAGCATCGTACCGCCTTTTCCGATTATAATCCCCTTGTGGGAATCTCTTTCACAGATAATCGTTGCTTCAATATCTGTCAGTTTTCCGCCTGTCCGCTCTTTCATTCTGTCTATGGAAACTGCAATTCCATGAGGAATCTCTTCATCCAGACTGCGAAGTGCCTTTTCCCGGATTAGTTCCGCAACAATCTGTCTCTCTGGCTGATCGGTTACGGTCTCTTCATCATAAAACTGTGGTCCGTAAGGAAGATATTTAAATACCGTATCAATAATATCCTGGGTGTTCTGCCCCTTCAGGGCAGACGCAGGAATAATTTCCGCAAAATCATATATTTTCCGGTACTCATCTATAAATTTTAATATCTCTTCTCTCTTTACTGTATCTATTTTGTTAATTACCAGAATAACCGGAGTCTTTGTCTTTAAAAGCTGCTCCGCAATATGGCGTTCTCCGGCACCAATAAAGGTACTTGGCTCTACCAGCCATAGTATTACATCCACCTCATTTAAAGTCCTCTGGGCTACGTTCACCATATATTCACCCAGCTTATTTTTCGCTTTGTGAATACCAGGTGTATCTACGAAAACAATCTGTCCTTTTTCACAGGTATAGACCGTCTGAATCCGGTTCCTGGTAGTCTGCGGCTTGTTCGATGTAATTGCAATCTTTTGGCCGATCAGGTAATTCATTAGTGTTGATTTTCCTACATTTGGCCTGCCAATTAAAGTAACAAAACCAGATTTATAACTTGCTGTTGTCATTCTTACTCCTATCTGCTGCCAATGGCAGCATACAACTTTATCCTTTGTTAATTAGCCGATAAAAGGCACCAGTACTTTAAACATGTCTTTTTCCGCTGCCAGCTTTTCTTCATTTCCAATTACACAGATATTGTCTGCCGCCACAATCGCCTCCATGATCTTCCACAGGGCACGGACATCTTCCTGGGTAGCATTTAACACCTCATCCCGTTCTTTTTGCAGATCTTCCTCAGACACTTTACTGATATAAGCCCCAAGGGAACGGCTGCCTTTTGCAGAAGGATTCAATGGTGTATCCATTTCACTGATCGTGCCGATGATATATTTTGTCATATCCCTGTCTTCTACCGTGAAATTCTTTACATAATCCACAACACCTTCATAAACTTCATTTGTTTTCCTCAGATTTGGATCCCGGTAAGATACAAAGTAGGAATCCCCTGTCTTTCCAAAACCGCTCATACATCCATAGGCACCGCCTTTTACACGGATATTTACCCACAGGTATTCATAACTTAAAATGACTTTTAAGATCTTCAATACACCGGTATACTTCAGTCCTGCCTGTACGAAATTGCCTGCTCTTGCCACATACTGTATCTTGGAAGAAGTCTGGAATCCTTCGTTTTTCTGATCTGTCTCTAATTTCCCATGAGGCGTAACTCCTGCTTCTTCAAACAGTTTTTCTTTAAAAGCAGATAATCTGTCCATCAATGGTGCAAATCCGGCTTCATCAGCTGTATAGCTTCCCAGAAGCGTATCTTTTCGGAAAACCAGTTTCATCAGCTCTTTTAAAATACGGATCAGGTCTTCTTTCTTTTCATCAAAGTGTACTTCCAGTGACTCTACCAGTTTATAGAAACGGATTCCGCTAACCGCATCATTAAATGCATTTGTCTGGGAGAAATAAGACATGGAACGGATTGCAGCCGTAGAATGTCCTGCCGAATTTAATCGTACAGAAACCCTGGACTTTAATTCCGCAATGATTTCATACAGTCTCTTTTCATCCTCTATTTTCGATGTAAAAATTATTTCTTCTATCATATCAAAGGCAAAATCCAGCTTCTCATATAGAATCTTAGCCTTTATTTCAAGCATTGCCCTGCAGTCACCCTGTTTATCACCAACAAATATTTCGATGCCAGGGTAAATTCCGCCGGAATGAATATTAATTTCATTAAATAATTCACCGTAGCTGTAATGCTGTGTATCTACCATACCGAGTACTGCTTTTAAAATACCAAGATAAGAAATATACTCAAGTGGCACGTATTTGGTATCGAACAAAATCTTCAGGTATCCTATGCCGTTGGTATACATATTATGGTGTAAAACAGTAGTATCTCCCAGCAAATGTTCTTCATTATAGAACTTTCCTGCTTCTTTCTTAATATCAGACGCTTCCAGCACAGGAATCGCTTCCAGTTCTTCTTTTGCAGATGGTGTTTCCTGAAACAGGCGGAGCTTCTCTGTTTTGTCCACCAAGGTCTGGATTTCTTCCGCAGTCAGGCTTTCCTTATATTCTTTTAGCTTTTTCTTTATCTCCTCATCAATTATGGCTGTTAAACCTTTTTGCGGTTCCACAATTACAACAGACGCATGGGTATTATCCAAGAGATATTCCTGTATCAATTGTTCAAAATATCCGGTTTCGACCTGCTCTTTTAAGAATTGAAAAATGCCAAGCTGCTTTAAATAATCAAATGGTGCGGCATCATCATACAGCCAGCTGTCCATGGCATCAATACCATACATCAGCCCCTTAGGATACGAACCATAATCTGCTTCCCGGAATTTAAATTCCATATTGTTTATTCCGGCAAGAAGCGCTTTCTTATCTATGCCCTCTTTAACGATCCGGGTCAGAACATCTTGAATGATCTCCAGAAATCTGTCTTTGGAATCTATATTAGAGTTCTTAGCCACTACTGAAAATACCGGCTGATAAACCCCGCTGTCATAGGAACCCTGAATATCTTTCCCAACTTTTGCATCCAGCAGCGCCTGCTTCAAAGGTGCTCCGGGAGCAGTAAGCAAAGCGTACTCAATCACAGAAAATGCATTTGCCAGCCGAACATCCAGGCTGGTTTTAATAGCTGCATTATAAGAAAGGAAGGTATTGTCCTTCTCTTCATCGGTATTGGAAATCGAATACTTTTTCTTTATCTCGATAGGTTTATCAAATGGTTTCTGCATGGGAATTGCAGAATCCACCTGGATGGCATCATATTGGCTTAAATATTCCTCATCCAGCCATTTCAGCCTTTCTTCCATATCTGCATTCCCATACAGATAAATGTAACTGTTGGAAGGATGGTAATACTTACTATGGAATTCCAGAAAATCATTGTACGTAAGATCCGGTATAAATGCAGGATCACCGCCGGATTCATTTCCATATGGTGTATCCGGAAACAGGGAATTCAGAATTTCCCGATCCAGAACATCATCCGGTGAGGAAAAAGCCCCCTTCATCTCATTGTAAACCACTCCATTATAAGTCAGTTCATCTTCCGGAGTCTCTAAATGATAGTTCCAGCCTTCCTGGCGGAAAATCTCTTCCTTATTATAAATGTTTGTGTGGAAAACCGCATCCATGTATACATGCATCAGATTGCGGAAATCCTGGTCATTACAGCTTGCAACCGGATACATCGTCTTGTCCGGATATGTCATAGCATTCAAAAACGTATTAAGGGACCCTTTCACCAATTCAACGAAAGGATCCTTTGACGGGAACTTTTCACTTCCGCACAAAACACTATGCTCCAAAATATGAGCTACCCCTGTGCTGTCCTTGGGCGGTGTCCGAAAAGCAATATGAAAAACCTTATTTTCATCATCATTGGCAATCACCATAATTCTGGCGCCGCTCTTTTTATGTCTTAACAGATAACCCTTTGAATTAATATCCGCAATATCTTCTTCTATCTTAAGTTCATACTGCGGCAATGTGGTAAACTGCATAAAATTTCCTCCATTTCCATTTATCGCATAAAATATGCTTATGTGAATATTATTGCGATAATTATAACATTTATTCAGGGGGGTGGGAAGTACTAAATTAAAAGCAGCTACAACAAGCGATTCCCCGCTATGCCATAGCTGCCTTTTCATCTAAAACGTAATCTTGTGTGTAAATTCACGGGTCTTCGACACTTTCCATATCTCTAAAGTACCTTAAAGCCTTGATACAGGCTTATTTTTTTGTCAAATTTTTACTATTTTTATGTTGTATGTGTTGTATTTGTGTGGTATAATAATTACAGGGGTGATGCATTTATGAAAATATACTTTGATAAACGACTAAAGGATCCCACTTATTATGCACAGCAGGGAATCCGTAATGGAAAGAAAACAACCACCAGAAATATTAAAAACTTTGGAAAACACTCCGAGTTATTGAAGGGTCACGAGATGATCCTGAACTCTATGTGAGAGAACAAATCAAAAAGATGAATGA
>NZ_JNGB01000042.1:0-7496 GCF_001029355.1 Robinsoniella sp. RHS | reverse complement strand
CCTTTAATACCGGGACAACCATTTTGCCCTGAATATAATCTTTATAGATATGATCTAACTCAAGAATCACTTTGTTGCCTCCATTTCTTAATTGCCTGCTGAAGCCGGCGCAGAACCATCACCTTCAATCGTTACAGGTCCCGGCGATACTACACTTCCTTCAACGTCATTTTCATCCATTGCATCATCAGCTCCATCATCATCACCTGGCGCAATCTCTGCTTCGCCGCCTTCGTCGCTGCCATTAATCTCCTGAACATCCATGCTGCCGGATACGCCATTTCCTGCATCCATTCCGCCATCCATGCTTCCTCCCGGCATTACACCTTCACCGCCCTGAAGATCTTCTGCTCCGCCGCCGCTGCCTTCATCTGAATCATTCTGTCCTGACAGATCGTTGATATTTCTGGTTACCGGAGCCCCGGCTTCTATCGTATCATCCGGATAAGCAATGTAATCTTCCGCAGTCAGTCCCTCTGTAATCTGATATTTCTGAAGATCCTCATCAAATTCTCCAAGAGTTACTTTTCGTTTTTCCAGTTTATCTTTGGAGTCTGCTGCCCATACATAGGCTTCTTCCGGTTTTTCTTCATCCATAACCAGATAGTAGCTGTCCAGCCAGATTCCATCTTTATGATCTTCCTGCCCATTATCCATTTCGATATAAACGTGCTGACCCAGCATTAAACCATCAGCTGAATCCAGAATTACATAAAATGGATAATTGCTGGAAGATGTCTCAGAACTTCCACTGCTCATATACATACTGTTCTGGCCGGATTCCGGCTTGTCTGTTTCTACTGACGTTAGTGTTCCCTTCCAAGTTTTATCCTCATCCACTCTGGAACGGATAATAACCGGATTGCCTTCAATTATGGAAGACATATTCTGTTCATTGACTTTTCCTTTTACACGGTAATCCCCGGTAGCCAGTACCGTCATAAATGGTTCTGCTTCGCCGGTACTCGTTGTTGCAGTACCATCCTTATTAATGGACTTTACAACTCCGCCGATTTCACTGAGTACATCCGCATTTGCAATGGTCTTTTTCAGATTTTCAATTTCCACTGCTTTCGTTTTCTTTTCATACTCTGACCGCTTTACAGAGTTCTGGGCTGTCTGGATCTGTGTTGTATAGCTCAGCTGTTCATCTGCACCAGCTTCCTTTTTCTCCTTCTCCAGCTCAGCAATATTATTATTAGCCGTATCTATATCAGACTGAATACGTTCAAGATCAATCTGAGACTGATTCAGGGTATCTTCAGAGTCCTGGGTATCATAGGTAAATAACTTATCCCCTACTTTAACCTCCTGCCCCTCTTCTACATAGATTTCTTTTATTTTCTTATCCTGAGAAACTTCAATTTTCCAGGTTTCCTGGGGTTCTACAACACCGGAATATCTCCCGTTCAAACCATCCCCGCTGGATAGACCGGCAAGATTTGCCACGGAATCCACATATACGACATTCTTACCTGAAGCTGAGCCTGTCCCTCTGAATTTGAAAAACCATATCGCTAAACCTATTACTGCCAAGACAAGGATAACTGCTATAACAATTATAAGTTTCTTTTTCTTCTTATCCATCGTTTTCCTCCATAAATCCATAATAATGTTGATTATACCACCTGCCACTAAGCGTGTCATTAAGAATTCATTAAATTCACATAAAATTCAAAAAACCACCTTTTCCTGATTTACTGCCTGTTCAGGAAAAAGTGGTTTCTAATTAATCTATGATAATGGATATTTTTCGGTCAGGCTCTGTACAAGTGCCAATGCTTTATCATGGTTTTCTTCCGGTGACTGAAGCATCATTGCAATAGCTTCAGCAATGATATCCATATCAGCTTCTACCATACCTCTGGCTGTTACTGCAGGTGTTCCAAGTCTTACACCGCTTGTTACAAATGCCGACTGGGGATCATTTGGAATTGTATTCTTATTGCAGGTGATATTAACGCTGTCTAAAATTTTCTCAACTGCTTTTCCGGTCTGTCCAAGAACGGATAAATCAACCAGCATCAGGTGATTATCTGTACCTCCGGATACAATCTTAATACCACGGCTCATCAGACCTTTGCTCAGTGCCTGGGCATTCTTAACAATATTTTTCTGATATTCTTTATATTCATCGGATAATGCTTCTTTAAAGCAGACTGCTTTTGCTGCAATCACGTGCATCAGAGGTCCTCCCTGAATTCCTGGAAATACTGCTTTATTGAAGTTGAATTTTTTTGCTGTTTCTTCACTGCATAAGATCAAACCACCACGTGGTCCGCGAAGTGTCTTATGGGTTGTCGTTGTTACAACGTCAGCGTATGGGATTGGGCTTGGATGAACTCCGGCTGCTACCAGTCCTGCAATATGTGCCATATCGACCATCAGATATGCATTTACTTCATCTGCAATCTCCCGGAATTTCTTAAAGTCGATGGTTCTTGCATATGCGCTTGCACCTGCAACGATCATTTTCGGTTTTGATTCCAGGGCAATTCTTCTTACTTCTTCATAATCGATAAAGCCTTCATCATTTACCCCATAAGGAACCGCATTAAAATAAGCTCCGGACATATTAGCCGGACTTCCATGTGTCAGATGTCCGCCGTGTGCAAGATTCATTCCCATCACGGTATCTCCTGGCTTTAACATTGCAAAAAATACAGCCATATTAGCCTGTGCTCCGGAATGGGGCTGAACATTTGCATAAGTACATCCAAAAATCTCTTTTGCTCTTTCTATGGCCAGAGTTTCAACAACATCCACACATTCGCATCCGCCATAATAACGCTTACCCGGATACCCTTCTGCATATTTGTTTGTCAGCGGGCTTCCCATTGCCGCCATTACTGCTTTACTAACCCAGTTTTCAGATGCTATCAACTCTATATGGCTGTTTTGCCGATCCTGTTCTGCTTCGATTGCCGACGCTACCTCTGGGTCTACTGACCTTACTTCATCCAGTGAATACATATTCAATCCTCCTAAGATATTTTAACACATTGCAGTATTAATATATCGGTTTTTTCAAAAATTGTCAAGAGGTTTGACAATCTGCCCTTTTTCGTATAAACTATAGTAGATGACACAGATTCAGTATGAGATGAAACTTATTACTAAATTTGTCAAATACTGTCGAAAGGATTTCACATGTACTCAATTACAACATTTTATCTTATTCTGATCAATCTTATTGGTTTCCTTTCCATGGGTCTGGATAAGAGCAAAGCAAGGCGCGGCAAATGGCGCATAAAGGAACGGACACTATTCCTCATTGCTCTGGTTGGCGGAAGTACCGGTTCTCTGTGCGGTATGTATTTTTTTAGACATAAGACAAAACACAGATCATTTGTTATAGGAATCCCTGCTATATTAATTTTACAGGCAGCCGGATTCGTTAGTTACTATTTTATTTTTTAAAGGAGACTCCCATGAAGAAATATTCCATCAGATTGTTATTGTCTGTACTTTTTTTATGTGTGATATTTGTTCCGCTCTCAGGCTGTACGGACAGTGCACCCAAAAAAACCGTAAAAAAAGAACTTAATCTGATCCAGCATCTGGATGAAAATACAATCAAGTCTTTCATTTCCTATGAAGACATGATACATACTCACTCCAGCTCTGAAGCAATCAGCCCGGAAGCAACCGAATCCATTAAATTATTTTTCAAGAACTTCACTTACAAAATTAAATCGACAAAAATTGACGGCGATCATGCGACTGTTGCCGTCGAAATCAAAAATCTTGATACAAATGCACTGGCCAAGGATCTTTGCAAAGCCCTCATTGCCCAAAGTGCTTCCTTAGAGAACGAATCCCAGGAAATCTCCGGTTTAACTCCCTACTTCACTTTATTACACAATTTTCTATCCAAGAACAGCTATGACCTTATCACTACAACTGCAGAAATCCCACTTACCAAAAACGATGATAACTGGTCTATCGATAATTCACCTGAATTAGAAGATGCCCTGGTCAGCGGTTTTGTTTCCCAGTTAAAAAACCCTTACCTGATTACACCGGAAGAAGTTCTATCCATATACATGGAGAGCTTTAAAAAACTGGATGCAAAGGGTTGGATACAGTATCTGGGAATGGAAGATATTTTCGCCACCGGAAATGCTCTCTATCCGGAAATCGACCTTGCATTGGCAGACCAGATCGAAAAATATTTTGATTATAAGATACACACTTCCACGCAGGACGAAAATTATGCAACTGTCAATGTGGATATTACCAGTCTGGACTTGGAAAGTGTACTTCATACATACCGGGATCTTCTTATGAAATATGCCAATACAACCGCTGCAATAAGAGCAACGGATTCGGAGTTGTCGGACAAGACCTCCAAGTATCTTTTAGAAGCGTTAAAAGCTAATAAACAGGCAATTACCAAAAATATAGACCTAAAGCTGGCAAATGACGGGTCAAGCTGGGTTCTTCAGCTGAATGACGGCTTTTCTGATGCCCTTCTTGGAGATATCAGCGCTGCACTTTCCGCATTCAGCCAGCCGGAAAGTGAAGAAAATTCATAATGTAATAAAAAACGGAAACTACATGCAGATGCAGTTTCCGTTTTTTATTTATTTTACTTTTACCGCTGCGGCTTTACTGTAAGATCCGTAAATACGCTTTCCGGTAGAGTCTTCTTTATATGCACGCACCTTTACATAATACTTTCTGCCGCTTTTCAGCTTCTTAACAGTCTTGTTCAGCAATCCCGTATTCAAAGACTTTTTGCCTTTTGTAAAGGAAGAATTTGCTGCATATAAAATCTGATAGCCCTTTGCTCCCTTTACCTCTTTTGTGGAAACAACCATCCGGGTCTTCGTTGTACTGGATAAGCTGATCCCAGATACTTTTTTCACTTTAACCTTTGTCCACTGGGCATAGACGGTGCGGTTCTTTGCCGACTTAATCTTTTTGTCAGAAGTAATTTTACTTCCGCCCTTTTTCTTGGTATACCAGCCTTTAAACTCATATCCTGCTCGTTTAGCAGATGGCAGTGTTCCATAGAATGATCCGTATTTAATGGTCTTAGATGCCTTACCAGACTTACCACCATTACCATTAAACTTAACTTCATAATTCATTTTTGAAGGTATGGTTACCTTTTTGCCCTTCTTCACCTTATTGTTACCACTGCCTTTTGAAGCTACGATTTTGCTGATGTTCTTACAGTTCTTTCCGTAATCCAGAGTTAAGCCTGAGCCATTAATTCCTGCATTGTAGAAAGTCTGGAAGTAAGCCTCTAAGCCGTCGATTTCATCATCGCCTCCATAAGCTCCATCTTCAAAGATCGGTTTTCTCAGATCTGCATTAATGATCATTTTACCCTGCAGATTTACACACTCTTTAAAGGTATTGATCATGTTATTTACACTCTTTGGTATATCTGGAGCCTGACGTAAACTGGTACAATAAGTAAATGTTCCCATCATATCCTGAACATTATTTGAAATGGCATAGACCTGGGTTAATTTACTGCAACCAGAAAATGTATAACGCATAGAGGTTACGGAATCCGGAATCTCGGTTGCTGTTTTTAAGGAACTGCAGCCCTGGAAAGTGCTGTACATCTCTTTTACTCCATTTGGTATGGATGGTGTCTTTGTTAAACTTTTACAATTATAGAATGTTTCATGCAGAGAAGTTACACCCTTTGGTATAGCCGGTGCCTTCTTTAAACTTTCACATCCGCTGAATGTATTTGATAAATTTCTTACCGTTGCCGGAATCTTCGGGGCATCCTCCAAGCTGGAACATCCCTCAAAAGTGTAATAAAGATTCTTTATTTTTTCCGGAAGTACCGGTGCGTTCTTTAACTTTTTACAGCCACGGAAAGTCTCTTCTAAATTGGTAACACCTGATGGTATTTTTGGAGCTTTTGTAATGCTTACACATCCTGAAAATGTCGCCTCCATATTTGTCACACCGGAAGGTATGGACGGTGCATTGGTGATTTTTTCACACCCTTTCAGATATCCGCTTAAATCTTTTATCTTCTTCGGTATGGATGGTGCTTTTGTTAAATTACTGCAGCCGGAAAACGCAAATCTTAAGTCCTTCACACTGGATGGGATAGACGGTGCCTTCGTTATACTTCTGCAGTCCTCGAAAGCTCCGGATATATTCTCTGCTTTTAACGGCAGCTCAGGGATCTCCAGCAGATTAATACATCCTGAGAAAATCTGAGATAAATCAGTGGCACCCTGTGGTAAATTTTCTACTTCTTTGAGCGCTGTACATCTGGTAAATGCACTGCTGATATCTTTAATATTTTTATTCTGGGGCAGATCATAAAATTTTTCCAGACTGGTACAATCCTGAAATACACCTTTTAAATTTACTACACTGTCCGGTATTCCGGATACTGTCTTCAGCCCGCTGCATTCTGCAAAGGCATATTGCATATTATTATCTTCATACTTAACTCCACTCTCAAACTGAATGGATGCAATCAGCCTGTTTTTACTAAATACCCCGTTTTTTGCCCGATCCCCGGTTTTACCTACCACGATCGCATAATCTGTATTGCTGAGTTTTATTTTGTCAGGAACAACGACCGTGGCATCGCTTCCAATATATTTACGCACGGTAATCGTCTTCGTCTTTTCATTTACATCATAATTCCATTTACTTGAAAAATTCTCGTATCTCCAGACTGCAAATAATCTCTGGTCTTCTTTTAAACTGTAAACCGTCTCGGAGGTAACAATTTGCGATCCAATCTTATCCGTACTCCATCCGGCAAAATGATAACCTGTTTTTACGGGTGTTGGAAGCTCCCCATACTTGTCACCGGTTTTCACGGACTTTCTGTCCGGATTCACCGTACCGCCATTCGCATCAAAGTAAAGCTGGTATCTTCCGGTACTTGGAACGGTAACCAGCTTCCCTTTCGTTACCTTATTGTTCCCTGCACCCCTGGTTGCAATAATCTGATCAATATTTTTACAATCCGCCGTGTAATTTACGATCAATCCACTGCCGCCTGTGGCTACATTCAGGAAACAGTTCTGGTTCCCATGAATTAATTTGCCTTCATTGTTATAATAATCCCGCGGATTTCCGGACAAAACCATTTCTCCCTGTAGTTTACTACAATCTTCGAAAGTGCTTCTCATATCGATAACACCATCCGGTATAGCAGGAGCCTGTACAAGATTGGTACAGCCCTTAAATGCATTTTGAAGATATATTACACTGTCTGGTAGCACAGGAGCTTTTATCAAACTGGTACAGCCTTCAAATGCATACTGCATATCCACTACTCCATTTTTAATTTCCAGTATCTCAACCAGACTTGTACATTGGCTGAAGGTATTATTCAGATAAACGACACTGGATGGGATAACCGGAGCTTTTACTAATTTTACACATCCACTGAAAGTTGCAACCATACTCACAACATGGTCTGGTATCACAGGTGCCTCGCTTAAACTGCTGCATCCATCAAATGCTGCGTCAAGATTTGTAACCGTATTCGGAAT
>NZ_JNGB01000041.1:0-69375 GCF_001029355.1 Robinsoniella sp. RHS | reverse complement strand
ACCTGGAAATCACGGAGATGCTCAGAACATCTTTGACGCTGCCGGATGTGACGCAGACGGTTCATCCCCTCGCTTTAAAGATAAAGAGTTATCTGGAAGAGAATTTCGAGAAAAGTGTAACAAATGAAATATTGTCCCGTGAATTCGGCTTTGTGTCTTCGTATCTGAGCAAGATCTTTAAGAACCAGTTCCGTATGACTCCTGGGAATTACCTGATCAAACTGCGTATCAATAAGGCCAAGAGCCTGATTCGGGAAAATCCTGACCGCTTAATTAAAGATATTGCTGATGCAGTGGGCTATAATGATCCCTATTATTTTTCAAAGGTGTTTTATAAAGAAGAAAATATGTGGCCTTCCGATTACAAATAATGGTGATGGTCTGAAACTGTTTATTATTTTCCATCCGGTGTTTCGGATATTACATTTCGTTTAGAAGGTGCTTCAGCTATAATAATACTAAGTCAAGGGACAAACGAACTTGAGAAATTATAATTCAGGGAGGAAATACGATGAAGAACAGAGCAGTTAAAAAAGGATTGAGTATTATTTTGGCGGCAGCAATGATAACCGGACTTACCGGATGCGGTGTTTCAGGCGGTGAAGGAAAAGATACCGCCGGGGAAAGCAGTACTTCTTCTAATGCAGAAAGTGGTAAGGAAGCTGGGGAGGGTAACAGTTCGCCGGCTAAAGACGGGGAGATGCGAAAAGTTACCTATATGGTAGGACAGTCAACTTATATCGAATCCGCATTTACTAAAATTGCTGAGAAGATGAAAGAAGAGAAAGGAATTGAGATAGAATTTCAGGTAACGCCTGATTCCCAGGGGACAAATTTAACTCAGACAAAGCTGGCATCGGGCGAAGTACCGGATATTATGCAGCTTAACATTCCGGAAAACTACTACATTTATGATGCCGAAAAAAACTTTATCACGATGGATGATCAGCCCTGGGTAGAACGGCTGGCATTTGATAAATCAGAGATCACTTATACAGATGGCCATATCTATGGTATGCCCATAACCGGATTTTCAGGTGTCATGGGTGTGATTTATAATAAGGAAGTATTTAAAGAGAATAATCTTGAGGTACCAAAGACTTATGATGAGTTTTTAAAGGTATGTGAAACGCTGAAGGCGAATGGTCAGACTCCGATCTACATATCCGGCAATGACAACTGGACTATTCAAATTGCACCTATGATTTTTCTTGCAAATGCGCTGAATGACAAAGCAACTGAAACCTATGATAAGTTATATAACAATGAACTGACATTTGCCGGTATCCCGGAATTTAAAGAAGCGCTGCAAAGCTATCAGGATTGGTTTACCAATGGATATACCAATACAGATTATACAGTGGGAACTTTTGAAGATTCCAAAGAAAAAGTTGCGCATAAAGAGGCAGCAATGATTATTTCCGGTGAATATGCAGTTACTGACATCATGACCAAATGGCCGGATGCCCAGATTGGGATGTTTCCCCTTCCTTACAATGATGTAGATAAATTTTTGACCTCTAAATATGTATTTGGTGAAGCAATTCCAAAAGACAGCAAAAATATTGATACTGCATTAGAGGTGCTGAATACCTTGTCCCAACCGGAATATCTGGAGATTTATCTGAGTGCCAATCCGCTTAATTCTCCTTATAAAGATGTGGAAAGTGTAAATATCAATTCTGTCTTAAAAGAAGTCTATGCAGATTATTTTGATTCTAATAAAGTATTGCCGCAGATTGCAGATATGATCGGAAAATTCGGTTCTTTAAACAACGATGTATTCTTCCCGGTATATACCCAGGTAGCCCAGGGCGGAGATATCGATGAAGCAATCGAACAGTTTGACAGCGGAATGCAGGAATATGGTAAAAATGTAGGTGTAGAAGCTTTTCAATAGTTGATTACAATAAGAAAAGTCTCTGTTTCTATCAGGGACTTTTTTTAATACCGGAAAACAGGAAATTTAAGGAGATTTCAGGAAAAGAGGATGAAAATGAAGAGAAAAAAGAAAGCAGCCATGGATATTTATAGTTTCAAGCTGGCTCTTCCGGCTATTGCAATCTATACCTTGATGTTTGCAGTGCCGGTTATACTGGGGGTGTTTACGGCCTTTACCAATTGGAGCATCCGGGATTTATATAATTTTACTTTTAATGGTATCGATAATTTTTTGAAGATTTTTAACGATAAATATTTCTTCCTGGCAATCAAAAATACTTTTTTATTTGCAGTTGTCACGACAGTTGTAAAAGTAATATTTGCTGTGCTCTTGGCAGTTGCGCTGGTGAAGCCGCTTAAAACAAGGAGCGTGTTAAGAAGCGTTTTCTATATACCAAGTATACTAAGCGGTGTGGTAGTGGGACTTATCTTTACTTCGTTTTTTAAAGCCGATGGTATGTTTGATCAGATTCTGAGATTTTTTGGATATGGCGGCGATATTGTATGGCTTGGAAATGAAGCAACGGCTATGTGGTGTGTGATTTGGACCGATATCTGGAAAGGCACAGGATTTGCAATGATGATATTTATTGCAGGTTTACAGGGGATACCGGCGGACTACTATGAAGCAGCAGCCATAGATGGAGCAACCGGATTTAAGCAGTTTTTCAGGGTAACGCTGCCCTTGCTGATTCCATCCTTTACCGTTGTAATTACATCCAGTCTGATTGCCGGATTGAAAGTTTTTGACAATGTCTATGTTCTGACAAATGGAGGACCGGGATTTGCAACGCAGGTTCTGGCAACATATGTCTACAAAAACTATTCTGCGGGATTTCTGGGCAAATCAAGTGCAATGAGTCTGATATTAACTGTGATTGTCTGCGTGTGCACCATAGGGCTGAACAAATTTTTAAGAAGTAAGGAGATCGAAGCATAATGGTAAAGAGAAAAGGAAAATTTAAATTAGCCATATTAGAAATTATGATAATCATAATTAGCCTGATCATTATAATTCCACTTCTGATCATGTTCTTCGGAAGTGTAAAGAACCAGGTGGAGGCAGCACAGTTTACCATTAGTCTGCCCAGTGAGTGGCACTTTGAAAACTTTGCATTTGTAATTGAAACAGGAAAAATTCTGGGATCATTTTTTAACAGTGTGGTTATTACAGGAAGTGCAACTGTGATCGGTGTTTGCTGTGCAGCAATGGCAGCCTTTGTAATTGCAAGAAAAAAGACAAAAGGGGGAGAAAATCTCTATAATTATTTTTTTCTGGGTATGATTGCCCCCATGCAGATTATAACCACTTATCTTATGCTGAATGTTCTGCATTTATCAGGTTCTTTTATAGGAATAATTCTCATTTACGTGTCAATTAATCTGCCTTTTAATACATTTTTATTTACCAGTTTTATATCGGGAATACCAAAAGAGATCGATGAGGCGGCAAATGTAGACGGCTGTGGAATCTGGCGTTTATTTTTCACCATTATTATGCCATTGCTCAAACCGGTGATTGCCACGAGCAGTGTTATTTTTGCAATGAATGTATGGAATGATTTTCAGCTTCCGCTGTATTTTTTAAGCAGTCCGTCAAAATATACCATGCCACTTACAATTTATAATTTTTATGGAAAATATTTTAGTAATTGGAATTATGTATTTGCTGATATGGTACTTACTGCAATCCCTATTTTGATTGTTTACCTGATTGCGCAAAAGTATATCGTAGCGGGTATGACGGCCGGTGCAGTAAAGGGTTGAATTGCATTAAGAATAAGTGATACGAAAGGATAGAAAAATGAAGGCGCTACAGGTGAAGCTGCAAAATTGTGCAGTTCAGGCAGGAATAGAAAGAATGCCTGTAATAAAGTGGGAATATAGCCAGAAAGATGCGGGGTTTGAGCAGAAGGCATATCGTATGATAATCAGCGAAGGTACAAAAAAGGTATATGATTCAGGAACAGTATATAGCAGCCGACAAAATGGATTGGAGGCAGATTTCCCGCTGCATACCCATAAAAAGTACCAAATCATTATTGAAATCACAGATAACACTGGTTATAAGGAAAAAAGTGACCCGGCGTATTTTATAAGCGGAATCTGTGGTCAGTCTGACTGGCGCGGGAAATGGATATCTAATATGACTAAGAAACCTTTTTTCACAGGGACGAGGTTCGATGTGGGAAAGGAGGTCAGTGCGGCTTACTTATCGGTCTGTGGTTTGGGGCAGTATGAAGCAGTCATAAATGAAAAAAAGGCAGGCAGTTCTGTTCTGAACGGCTCGTGGACAGATTTTCATAAGCAGGTACATTATCAGACTTATGATGTTACAGAGCATTTATGTTCCGGAGAAAACAACATTTCTATAGAGGTGGGAAATGGCTGGTATATTGCCGATACCTCAGAAGACAGACATTTTTATACCCTGAATCATCGCTATCAGCCATATGGTAAATATCTTACCTGTATGGTGCAGATGACAATCTATTTTGCAGATGGAAGTCAGAAGAATGTATGTTCAGATGGAAACTGGTGGACAGCACCAAGTCCAACATTGCTTGCAAATGTTTATGGCTCAGAGGATTATGATGCGGGGAAATGGAGCGGATACAGTGAATTGTATCATCGGACTGGGAAAGAGAAGGCAGTGGAAATGAAGGAGGAAGATCTTCCAGGAGGATACCTCACCCCAATGTTATATCCCCCGGTAATAGTTAAAAAAATTTATGAAACACGGAAGATTACAGAACAGGGAAAAAATTGTTATGTATTTGATCTTGGTCAGAATATGTCCGGTCAGTTTGAAATTCATGTAAAGGGAAAGAAAGGTCAGAAAATAAAGATCACGCCTGTTGAGAAGATAAATGCAGAAGGAAAGTGTGAGAAAACAACAGAAACCTGGTGCTATTATATCCTGTCCGGCGGTGGAGAAACAGAGATCTGGCGTCCGAAGTTTTCGTATGCAGCCGGAAGATGGATTATGGTTGAGGGGGTAACAAGAGAACATGATAATGACGTTCTGCCCTGCATCATTGATGTAAAAGGTTATTTTGTAACGTCAGCGGCTGAAGATACGGGATTTTTTTCCTGCTCTGACAGACGGTATGAACAAATACATGATCTGGTAAAAAGGGCAGTGGAAAGCAATCTGAACCATATACATACAGACTGCCCCTCCATAGAAAAACTTGGGTGGCTGGAACCAAACCATCTGATGGGTCCTTCGATCATGTATCTCAAAAACGTGGATACCCTGTGGGAAAAAATTTCCGCTGACATGAGAGCGGCACAATATGAGGATGGGGAGAGAGATCGGGACACCGGCTGTTTTCCTCATGAATACTCAGCCGGGCTTATTCCATCCATAGCGCCAAGATATGCGAAATTTATTACGGACTGCGGGGAAGGCAGCTTCTGGGATATTATTCCCTGGGGCAGCAGTATTCTGTTAGCGGCGGATATCCAGAATCAATTTTATGGAAATAGCAGAGTGATCAGAGAAAACTATGCGGCAGCTAAAAAATATGTTGATTACCAGTATCAGAAATATCAGGATTATCCTTCTATTTATCATCATTCCGGCAGTGAACATTTTATACGTCACGGACTGGGGGACTGGGGAATCCAGCAGAACAAAGGAGAATGCCGGGAGAATCTGGAGACAGCATTTTTATTTAAAGATCTCTGCCTGCTTTCCGAATTTTCCTTTATTAACGGAGACAGGGAAGCGGGAGTGGAATATCAGATGAAAGCTTCCGAAGTGAGGGATGCTTATAATAAAGCGCTTTTGAAATACGATGAAGCCAGTGACCAATGGTTCTACGATGCTTTTGATTGCAAAGATAAAAAGATAACTCAGGCAAATCAGGCAATCCCATTGTATTTTGGCATGGTGCCTGAAGATAAGAGAACCCCGGTGGAGAAAAGCTTACTGCAGGTTACCGGGAAAGGCAGATTTTGTTCAGGGGAAATCGGACTGCGCTTTATATTCAGAACTCTTGCCGGCCTTGGAAGGAATGATCTGATACAGGATATGATAATGCAGGAGGAGCATCCCAGTTACTACAGGTTTATCCAACAGGGAGAAACAACACTGCCGGAATTCTGGCGGGATGATGCCAGAAGCAGGAACCACGACATGATGGGACAGATTGTGGAATGGTTTTACAGTGAAGTGGCAGGCATTACATCAAAAGATGGTTTTGGCAGCATTCGTATTGCGCCCCAGCTTGTGAAAGATCTAAAATGGTTAAACTGTGAATATCATGCAATAACAGGAAAGATACAGGTTCGTTGTGAAAAAAGAGCAGAAACCTGTTATATGGCAGTTACGGTTCCGGTTAATACACATGCTGTGATCCATCTACCCCAAATATATGACAACATGGTTTATACCTGCAGCCAGCCGGATGTCCACGTCCAAAACGGTGTCTGCCATGTTCCGGGGGGAGTTTATGAGTTCTGGTCTCATCATTGAGACATTCTGAGCTTCGGTGCCATAAGGTGCCATAATTGAAAGAAAATGATAGCTTCGTTATTATATTTATCCAGCATCCATGAACAGCTTTTGTTCATGGATGCTTTTTCTGTTGTGTTGGGGTTTAGGTGATGAATGACGCTTTGTAGATGTAGGGCTTACCGCAGAACTGGCAGTTTCTAACCTTCCTGGAGCTTTTCACGACTATGAGGGCAGCAGATGGTGTTACTTTGCTTTCTGACACAGAACACAGACGATACAGGGGTTGTACTATTTCAGATAATTAGATATAATATGATAAAGGCGGTTTTCTTGTATACATAATAAGATAAATTATATCTACGGAGGCAAAAGATGATTAGAACAATGGAAGAAAGTAGTATGAAATCTCAGAATATCACAGATGATTTTCGGGTTGGTATTGTAAAATGCAGGAAGGATGAGTATCTTTCCATTAAAGAAGTGAATAAGGGATTTCTCAGACTATTCGGATATAAAGTTGCGGATTTGGAAGAATGCTTTGGCAGTGGGCTGGTTAACATCATTCATGCTGATGACAGGCAAAAATTACTGCTGAACATTAAAGAATCAAATCAGAATAAAGATAGAATTGTCTGCTGCTGCCGTATGGTCTGTAAAGATAGAACCTATCTGTGGGTACAGTATTTCGGACAGAGTATCAAAGATGTAAGCGGGGAAGAGATCATACTTGGAATGATCACAGAGAGGATCATGGATCAAGAGGAAGCGAAAGGATTCCTTCACACCAAATGTGGAGTCGGTCCTTTCCTGAAGGATTTAGACGTGGCTTCAGAACAGTCAGAAGTCATGATTTTTGAGTGGGACGTAGTCACGGATACCATGGCATATTCCAGTGATTTTCAAAACAGTGCGCATATAATCCGTGAAATAAGCAGTCATCTGGTGTCATCACATTATACTCATCCCGATGATAAAAAGGTATTGATGAATCTACGCGAAAGTGTAAAGCAGGGGAAATTATATTCAACTTCAGAATTTCGTATCCGGAACGAGAAAAATGAGTACATCTGGTATCGGATTCATGCAATCACACAATATGACAGTGATGAAAAACCTGCCAAGGCGGTAGGGATGATGTTCTGCATTAATGAGGAAATGCAGGTAATAGAGCAGCTGCGCGCCAGGGCAGAACGAGATGTACTGACCGGGCTTTATAACCGGGAAGAGACGGAAGAGAGGATCAAACGGCATTTGCAGGGAAAACCGGCTAATTCTTGTGCTCTGTTGATGATAGACACCGATAATTTCAAACAGATAAATGATACGAAAGGACATATGCTTGGTGATGTAGTTCTCTCAGAGCTGGCAGCCTCGATGAAGAACCGCATGAGAAAAAGCGATATCGTAGGGAGAGTCGGCGGAGATGAGTTCATCATATTTATGAAAGATATCGCATCAAGGGAAGCTGCCAGTAAAAAGACGGAAGAATTACTGCAAGGGTTCAGTCATCTGTTTAAAAATGAGAAGATGGCGGTTCAGATTACCTGCAGTATTGGAATTGCTGTATACCCGGAAGATGGGAATGAGTTCAAAACATTATACCGCCATGCTGATCAGGCATTATATCAGGCAAAAATCCAGGGTAAGAACCAATATGTGATGTACGACTATCAGCACTCATATCAGATTGAGGAAGCAGGTTATTCAAACCTTGTCACTGCTATTGATTCTGAGATAAAGTCATCAGGGCAGCAAAGTAATGTTTTATCTGATATCTTTAAAATACTCTATAGAACGGAGGATACAGAACAGGCAATTAATCTGACCCTGGAGATTGTTGGAAGGCGATTTGATGTGAGCCGCGCCTATATTTTTGAATCTACAGAGGATGGAAAATATCATTCGAATACTTATGAATGGTGCAATAAAGGAATTAATCCGGAAATGGAGAATCTTCAAAATATAGATGCCAGCGAGGCTGGAGATTACAAGACAATGTTTGACGATAATTCTATTTTCTACTGCAGGGACACCCATTTGCTGCCCACCACACAGAGGGAGCTGCTGGAAAAGCAGGGTATTTATTCTACGCTGCAATGTGCATTCTGGAAAGAAAAGGAATTTGCCGGATTTGTAGGGTTTGATGAATGCACAGGTTTACGTCTGTGGACCCGGGAGGAAGTTGACGTACTGTCTATGGTTTCCCAAATGCTGACGACCTTTCTGCAGAAAAAAAGGGTAATGGAGCGGAATGCAGAAATGGAATTACAGATGCGTACTATACTGGATTCCCAGTCTTCCTGCATTTATATCGTGGAGAAGAATACTTTTGCACTCCTATTTTTAAACTCAAAGGCAAAGGAGTTTCGACAGGGTATCCGGCAGGGAGAATGCTGTTACAGTGTATTATTTGATAAAAAGGAACCCTGTGGGTTCTGCCCGCTCCTTGAGGACCGGGTGTGGGAAGGTAAAATGGCAGAGGACAGTATACATTCAAAAATACATGCATCTTCCACGAAATGGTTTGGAAAGGAGGCATATCTTGTTTCATTCCGAATTGAATCGAATGCAGCATTACTCAATACCCGGCAGGATATGGAACATCATATTACTGCGGAAAAAAGTATCGTGGATTGTATCCAATGTCTGACTTCCTCCGAGTATCTGGAAGATGCCATTGAATACGTTCTCGAAATTGTACAGGATTATTATCAGTCGGACAGGGTATACATTATTGAGATAGATGAATCAATGGGAGTGGTAAGCAATACTTATGAGATTTGTGCAGAAGGGGTTGAGCCCCAGATTAATATGCTGCAGAACGTTCCCCTTGAGGCGATTACTTTCTGGATGGAGCAGTTTGAATTAAAAGATTACATTAACATAGAAAATGTTGATGAACTGGGAGATGAACGCCACCTGGAATTTGAGATATTAAAAGAGCAGGGAATCAATAGCCTTATGGCGATACCCCTCTATGTAAAGGGGGAGATGAAAGGCTTTTTAGGAATCGATGATCCGAAGATACACAAGGAAAACTTTTACTATCTGAAGGAACTCAGCTATTTTCTTGAAAATGAGATTTCAAAAAATTCACTGAAAAAGAAATTGGTTAAAATGAGCTATCAGGATTCTATGACGGGACTGGAGAATCGAAATAGCTATATGACATATTGTGATGATTTTTTAGAAAGCCATCCCGCTCCGGTAGGTGTGGCATTCATGGATATCAACGGATTGAAAAAGCTGAATGACTTAAAAGGACATCTTTGCGGGAATATGCTGATTAACCATATCGCAGAGAAGATGAAAGAATTTTTTCCAAAGGAGCGTTGCTTTCGGCTTAGCGGGGATGAATTTTTAATTGTTACGCAATCCATGTCTTATGATGAATTCCGAAAACAATTAACCGGTTTGACAGAAAGCCTGACGGAAGATGGACACAGTTCAATAGCTATAGGAACAACCTGGAGTGATGTGGAGGCCGACCTGATTGATTTGGTGAATAAAGCGGATCGGCTGATGTATATTAACAAACAGGATTATTATAAGGAAACAAAAGATATCTCAGTTACAAAGATCCCTTTACTTCGGGGGCTGTTGGAGTCTATCCTGAATAACGAATATCTGATTTATCTCCAGCCGAAGCTTAATGTACAAACGGGGAAAATAGACAGTGCGGAAGTCCTGGTACGTTATCGGGAAAAGGATGGCACGATCTCTTCCCCTGCTAAATTCATACCAATGCTGGAAAGTGAAGGATTAATCTCAAATATAGACTTTTTTGTGATGGAAGAAGTGTGCAGGCTGCTGACTAAGTGGAAGGCTGCGCACTTATCAGACATGAAATTAGCAATCAACTTTTCCAGAATCACCCTGTTCGATCATCATTTTCTAAAACAATTCCAGGATATCTTTGAACGATATAGCTTAAGGCCGGGGCAACTGGAGGTGGAAGTAACGGAAACCCAGGAAACTTTGAATAAGAAGCTGATGGCACGATTACTGGATGAACTTAGTAATCGGGGATTTCGTATTGCTTTAGATGATTTTGGGGTTGAGTATTCTTCTTATGAATTTTTGCTCATGGCAAATTTTAATCTTATGAAGATAGACAAAGGCATTGTTCAAAGGTACGGAGAGACAAAGAAATGCGAAACTTTAATGAAACACATCGTTGATATGGGGCATGATCTTGGCATCAGCTGCTGTGCTGAGGGTGTGGAGACGGAAGAACAATTTCACTTTATAAAATCAATTGGCTGCGATTATATACAGGGGTACCTGATTGGGAAGCCGGTATCTATAGAGCAGTTTGAAATCAAATATTTGGAAAAATAAAAACTATGGTGTGCCAGGCTTTTCGAAGCCTGGCATTTTAAATTCCCCCGGTAAAAAAAATCCCCCTAAACAAGTAAAATACCTCCTCACAGTTTGAAGCAAATGATTGCTATAATGTGATTATATAAAGTTTCCGGAATCGGAAGTATGAAGTACCCTGAGAGATCAGTCTTAAAAAATGGAAACTTATAGAAGGAGGAACAAGGATGAAGAAAAAGATTTATGGTTTGAAACGCTGGCTCGCATTGACGCTGGCAAGCTCATTAATCTGTACCCTGGTGCCGGACATCGACACACTGGCAGCTGCTTCCGGGCCCAATGCAGAGGAGGGAGCCGTGACACAGGGGGCTGCAGAGGAACCCTGGATTGCATCACCTTATGTTAATGAGAAAGGAGAAGTGGTAGAAGGGCTTGAAAATGCAGTCAATGGAAAGCGCCATTGGCTGGAAACGGATGAATCTCTGCCGGTTACAGTGACGGAGGATAGTGGTAGCATTACAATTGGAAACAGCATTGTTGAACGCCGCTTTCAGCTTCCCGGGGAAGGCGGAACTGAATTTTACACAGACAGCTACAAAAATCTGTATATCGATAAAGAGATGATGGATGGGGAAACAGTAATGCCGGAAATTTATCTCGGATTATATGATAAACCTTACCGGGAGGTATACAGTGATGAAGGAATCAAAATACATAGGGATTCAATTGCATCTGCGGACAATACGATAGAGATACCGGACAACTGTATCAAAGTGGATCCGGATTACTACTATGTAGGAGGAACCCAAAATAACAACACCTTTGTGTTTGACGGATATACAATCAGCGAAAGCTGTGAAAAGCCCTTTGAATGGACTTCTAACGAAATCTTCGGAGATCCGGCGGCGAAGGAGTGGCCGCCGAAAGGAAAACACCTGGAGTTTAATTTTTCAGCACCAGATTCATTTCCGGAATCCTATCGGGGAATAAAAATAAAAATTATCTACGAAATGTACGACAATATCCCCGCAATGAAAAAGCGTGTGGAGATCGTAAATGAAGGAGACAGCCAGATAATGATTGGGCGGCTGGCACCGGAAGTAATCTATGGCAATCAAAATATGGATGATCTGCTGGCTATGGAAACCACATACACCTGCGGAGATCAGAGCACACTTCCCATTAACCGCCCGCTTCCCTGCAAATGTGACCTGGAAAAAGAGGGAAGCCCATTTCTGGGACTTCAGGATATCACCCACAGCTGTTATGAAGTCGGGCCGGCTTACGAACTGGCAAAGGGAGAATCCATGATCGGGTTTGATACCTATGAATTCGTACACAGCACCTACTGGTTTGAATTGAAAATGCGGGAACGTCTTGGTATTTACCGCACACTGTTTCCGTGGATCACAGATAACCCGCTGACCCACCATAATACAGGGAGATTGACAAAGGAAGTCATTGATCATGCAGCAGAAGCTGAATTTGAAATGATCATACAGTCTTACAGTGCTCCGGATGAATCCAAACAGATGCTTGCCCGGGATCAGGCAACTCTGGATAAGTACAAAGAGCTGGTGGATTATGCTCATAGCAAGGGAATTGCAATCGGAATCTACCAGGCACAGTACACGAGAGGACAGTACAGCCAGAATAAGGAGTATGGTACAAACGCAGAAGGACAGTGGGGTGCCTCCATGTGTCTGGCATCCGCAGCCTTTGATGATTATTGGGATAATTTTAAAAATTTTGTACAGTATACGGGGTTGGACTGTGTGGAGATTGACGGTACCTATCCTGGAAACTACTGTAACTGCGGGGAACAGCACGTGAACAAGGATAAGGAAACGGATCCGGCGAATCCGTTAGATGCAGATACTGGAAAAGCATCAAAATACAAATTCCACAACGGTGTCTTTGATTCCCAGGTTAAGCAGTGGGAAAACGGAGTCCGCATGATGTGTGCAGAATTCCGTGATATGGGTGTATTTGTAAAAGTGCCTGCATGGTATTACTTAAACGGCGCCAACAAATGCGGTATCGGATATGAAGAGGCAGCCTGGAGCCAGCCGAGACAGGAGCAGCTGCTGTATGGCCGTCAGCTTATGCATAATGCTTCCTATGGCAGAACAATGTCCATGAGCTGGTCTCATGTACCGTTTGCAGAATATCACGGCGGCGGCGGGGACGCAGCGTTCCAGCCTTTCAAAGAGAAGAAGGAGGACTATAACTGGGTGATCGCCCAGAATATAGGGAACGGAGTCAATTCTGATTTCCGGGGACCGGCATTATTTGACGATGGAACACAGGATATTCTGAACAAGTGGGTAGAATTTTACAAACGTTACCGGGGAATTGTAAACTCCGATATGGTTCATATTTCCCAGGCAGCCTATGATGCTGCAGGTACCAACCGGCAGCGTGGCGTTAAAATGGATACTTTATACCATGTCAATGCAATGAATGATGGGGAAAAGGGGCTCTTATGGGTATATAACCAGACCGATGAGAAGAAAACCGAAGTAATCAGTGTACCGATGTATTATACCGGGCTTGCAAAAGAACTGAATTATCCGCCGGTGCCGCTGAAAAATTCTATGGGTAAAAATGTCCACAGATATGGCGCTTATCCGCCGAACTACAGCTGGCTTCCCCAGTCTGAACCGAATTACAGACAGCCGGATGCCCTGGCTGGTGATTATGGGCAGGCAGTCTTTATGCGTGAAGGAGTTCAGGAGAAAGTATTGTCCATTGACTCTAACGGAAATGTACAGCTGGAAGTGACTTTGCCGCCTATGAGTTTTACTTATTATAGTATTTATAATTCTGAGGAAGCGCCAAAAGTCAGCCTGGAGGTTGGAAAGGTGACCGGACTGACTGCTCAGGAGGCAACCGAAAATTCGGTAGTGCTTGACTGGGATAAAGATGTTGCCTTTAAGATGATCGAAAACGGTATTGAAATTGAAAAGCCGACAGTTACGGTTGACATCTATATGGTATACAGGGACGGCGAGCTGATCGCACAGACTATGGAAAATACATACGAAGACACTTCCCTGGCGGAGCAGAAGAACTATGTTTATACGGTAAAGGCAGTCGCAAAAGGTGTGGAAGGCAGCTTAAGTGATCCGGTTTCCGTAGATACAAAAGCAGATAACAATGCACCCCAGGTTACAAAAGTGGAAGCGAGAAGTGATACGGTCATTGAAGTTCTATTTAATGAGGCAGTAGATACTAAGACCGCAGAAAATATCGGAAATTACAGTGTCTCAGATGGCATCAGTGTGAAGGAGGCCCGGGTTGAGGAAGCGAAGGTTACGCTGACGACAGATACGCTTTCCATGCTGCAGCCGTACACCATAAAGATAGAAAATGTCTGTGATGCTTCTGCGGCAAAGAACCAGATGGAAGTACACAAACAGAAAATCATCTACGGCTACATTGCCAAGTTTGGATTTGAAAAAGCAGGTGAAGGGCTGATTACGGATGCGTTCGGCAATTATACCGGAAAAGCCAGTAATATGGAAACACTGGAGCAGACCTACGGCTCCGCAGCAAGACTGAAAGAAGAAAAAACTTCTTATGGTAATCTGGGAAGCGGACTGCTAAAGGGGATGGACCAGTACTCTATGAGCCTTTGGTTTAAGACCGATTCAGAGAAAAAACAGATTTTACTGAGCCAGGGGCAGGAAGGAATTCCGGCAGACGATCTGACACTTACGGCGGAGTCGGGAAGCCTGAGCTTCCATGCCAGTGATGCAGACAGTAAAGAAGTTGCACTCAGCGGCGGAACCGTTCTCCCCGGAAAATGGAATCTGGCGGTGGTTGTAAGAGACGGACAAACGTTTACGCTTTATTTAAATGGGGAAGCTGTGGACACGAAGACAGCTGACATTGGTGTAAATGACACCCAGAATGCTTTACTGGCCGGTGCCATGAGGAATAATGCAGGCGGTGACCGCGTGAACTATTTCAGCGGCGATATCAGCGAAATATCATTATATAATGTATCTCTGCAACAGTCAGACGTAACACTTTTGGAGCAGTCGGGATTCGTTGCGTTCAGTGCAGCTGCGGACTCAGCTAAGTCATTGGATGAGCGCCTTTACACAGAGGAGAGCTACAAACCGCTTGGAGATATCATTCAGGAGATTGACAAAATGGATCCGGTAAGCATAATGCCGGCGGAGATTGTTGATTTGATGAAACGTATGCAGGAAGCGATGAATGGTTTAACTCTAAAAGACAGCAATAAGTCGTTAACGGCACTCTACCATATGGACGAGGCTAAGGGAGATGTTATTTCCAATGCGGTGCAGGGTTATAATGCCGGGTTCATAAATGGACAGTATATGCGTATAGCTACACCTTTCGGACGTGGTGCCTATATGTATGAAAAAAATCAGAACTATATCTCCATTCCGGATTCTCCCATTGCAGGGCTGGATACGTTTAGCGTACAGGGATGGTTTAAGCCCCAGTTATTTTTAGACAATGAGGTTACGGATACCGAAGATGATTTTACCCATGTCAGAGGAACTCCAAAACAGGTACTGCTGTCAGATCAGGGCGGAAATATGGTGCTTTCACTTCAACAGAGAAAACTGGTTCTGGAAGTTTCAGACGGCGCACAGACGCAAACTCTGAAGTCCGCAGATGAATTTGCAATGGAACAGGTAACAGGCGGAGAATCCCGTCAGGCATGGAACCATTTTGCAATTACCCGCAGCAAAGATACCTTTACCCTCTACTTGAATGGAAATAAAATGGGAGAGGTCTCCCAGCAAGGTGTTGACACAGGAAGATCCTTAACGATAGGTGCGAAGATAAATGATGAAAAGGTCAGGGAACTCCAGTACAACGGCCTGGTGGATGAATTTGCTTTCTATAGTACAGCGCTTGGACAGGATGATATAAATGCTTCAGCAGAGGCAATTCCGTTCCGGAAATCAGAGAGGGAAAACCTTGCGCTGAATAAGACACTGAACAGTGACGGAATGACAGATCCAAAAAGGCTGAATGATGGTAAAGTATTGGATTATGCAAGTAAGGATACTCCCTGGACGGCACGTTCCAATGGTACATCGGATGGTCTGAAATACCAGATTGATCTGGAGGCTTTGTATGACATTGATACGGTTTCCCTTACACAGTTCTTCCGCAATTATAATAATGAAGAATTGAGAAGATATCGGGATGTGGTAATTCAGATATCCACAGCCAAGGATTTTGCACCTGAAAATACAACAACAGTCCTCAATACCGATTCGGATAACAGTATGGGGTATGGGGCAGGTACCGATCAGACTTTCTATAGCTTTGAATTAGGCAATGATTTGATTCTTGATAAACCGGTAACGGGACGATATGTACGCCTGATAAACAGCGGATTCTATGGACTTAGCGGAAGCTATTCCGGATATGTTAATGTATCCGAGCTTGAGGTTTACGGCTCAAAGGCTGCAGCCAGACCGGAGATCAAGGTATCAGCTGATGACGTGAATCTGAAAGTTGCTGGAGACAGAGAATTTGTAAAAGTTACCACTGATCTGGATACAAACCTGGCCGATTTAACCGTTGAGTCCCAAAACGAAGAAATAGCAGCAGCAAACTGGAGTAAAGCGGATGGCCTGCAGATCAACGGAGTGGGAAAAGGGAACACGGATATTATAATAACCCATCCAAAGGACAGCAGTATCACAAAGGTTATTCACGTAACCGTGGAAGGTCTTGAGCCGGATGCTGTTATAAATGATGATAACGAAGCAATTGTATATAACGGAAGCTTTACTTATTACAGCGGCAGGGGCGGTGATCCGGATGGCGTTACAGAGTATAACAGAGACATCCACTATGGAAATCTAACAGGTGATTCGGCAGAATATACCTTTACCGGAACCGGAATTGATATTATTACAACGGTTAATACCGATGGCTGTCTTCTGGGCATTACCATAGACGGAGAGGCACAAAATGATGTCAATACCCTGATCCCAAATGAAAGATATTTTAAACGGGCAAACCAGATGTGTGTATTCAGCAAAACGGATCTGTCTTATGGGGAGCATACAATACGACTGGAAAATAAAGGCGGAAATATCACAATAGATGCACTGCGCACCTATGCTGATGAGGACAAGATTGTGGATAAGACCCAGTTACAGCAGGTGCTGGAAACAGCAGAAGCTTATATTCCGGATGCTTATACAGAAGTGAGTTTTGCCGTACTGGAAGCTGCTATTGCAGAAGCAAAAGCGGTTTATGAAAATGAATATGCGGATCAGGACGCAGTAGATGAACAGATTGGAAAGCTTCAGGATGCAATTGCACAGCTGGAAAGTATATTGGCGGATCTGACGCAGTTACAGTCCTTATACAATGCAATAGAACAACTGGATACGAGTATCTATACAGAAGAAAGTGCAGCAGCATTGAAAGAAGCAATGAATAGAGCAGCCGAAGTTCTGAAAAAAGAAAATGCAACAAAGGCAGAAGCAGCCGAGGCTGAATCCGGATTGCTGGTAGCGTTGGCAGGACTGGATAAAGTGGAAACGGAGCCGGAACCGGAAACGGATAAATCACTGGCGAAAGCTTTATACAATGCATACAAAGAACTGGATCTGTCCGGTTACACAGATGACAGTGCAGCTGAATTCACAAATGCACTGGAGGCATTACAGATAATGATTGACAAAGAAGACGCAGCGCAGGAAGAAGTAGATGCAGTTATAGCAGATCTTCTGTCCGCAGCAACAGCACTTAAGGTACAGCCGGAAGATCCGGAGGTACCGGAAATCGAGACAGACTTCTCGATGCTGAACGTTCTTTACCATGCATATGCCGGACTGGATACCGGAAAGTACACAAAAGAAAGTGCAGATGCTTTCCTTGCAGCATTTCATCATGCAGAGGAAGTACTGAATAACCCAGATGCAGACCAGACAGCAGTGGATGAAGCGGCAGCAGCACTGGCAAAAGCAGCAGCAGAATTAACAATAGAGCCGGAGACACCAGAGATCACAACAGATAAAGCGACTTTAAAAGTGCTCTATAGTGCCTATGCGGGACTGGACACAGCGAAATACACCCAGGCCAGTGCCAATGCACTAAAATATGCCGTTGCCCGGGCGGGAGCAGTATTAAACAATGCACAAGCAACCCAGGAACAGATAGATCAGGCGGCATCCGGGCTGATGGCAGCAGCAACCGGACTGGAACTGAAACCGGTGAAACCGGAAGAGCCTCCCAAACCGGCAGCACCTGTACTGAAAAAAGGCCAGATACTTACTTATAAAGGACTCCGGTATAAAGTGACCAACCCAACACCGGGCAAAGCAACTGTATTAGTAGCCGGGGCTTCCAACAGGAATGTAAAGAAAGTAACTGTTCCATCAACGGTAACGTTAAAAGGAGTAAAATGCAAGGTAACCAAGATAGGGCAGAAATCCTTTAAGGGTTACAAGAAGCTGGAGCAGATTACCATCGGTGCAAATGTGACTGCCATTGGACAACAGGCATTCTATGGAGACAGCAGACTGACATCTATTACCGTTAAATCAAAGGTACTGAAGAATGCATACAGCAAGTCACTGAAGGGAATTTCTTCAAAGGCAAAGATTAATGTTCCGAATTCAAAAGTGAAAGAGTATAAGAAAATATTTAAGAACAGAGGACAGAAGAGCAGCGTAGTAATTAAGTAAAATTAGTATCAGCAGCATCATAATCAGAAACAATGCCCTTTTCCCGGCAGAAAACGGTTTAACCGCAGCCGGGAGGAGGGCATAGCAGCAGAGAGAAAAAGGAGGCACATCATGAAACAAAAAGAAACGAAAAAGATAATGGCACTTACCCTTGCAGCTGCAATGACATTTTCGGCACTGCCGGTGGAATATGCCAATGCGAAAGAGGCAGATCCTGTGCCAAAGACACCATTAATTCAGTTTGATATGGAAACACTGGACGGAAGCAGTCTGACAAACCTTGCCAATGGAGAAGCCGTGGAGGTAACCGGAAATCCTCAGTTGGAAAAGGGGAAGGAAGGAGAAAATGCACTGCGCCTGGATGGGGATACCTATATCGATTTAGGAACCAGCTTTCAGCCGGAAAAAGATTACACGCTGATGGGATGGATCAAACAGGACCCGGGGGCTGCAGACGGGCAGGCTTTTGTATCCCGCAGTTACAGCAGTGTTATAGATGACCAGCTGGGAGTAATGTTAAAAAACGGTACGGTTATCCATGAGGTGTCTTTTAAAAAGGGAAATGGAAATACCGATTATCAGGCCATCAGCAGCCCTGCGGACGCACCCCAGGGAAGATGGAACCATATAGCAGTGATTCGCTCAGGTCCGGAGGTAGACATTTACATTAATGGTGTTCTGTCACAGTCGCAGGGCAGTCTGTCGGACGAGCCGTTTGCCGAAAACAGTAAAAATATGTATGTGGGAAGAGACTGCGATAAATCCGGAACACCGTATACACAGCACGCATATCGGGGATTAATGGATGATCTCCGTCTGTATGATACTGCGTTGGATCAGGAAGAGATAACAGAAATTTATGAAGCATGCCGAAATGGTTTTATTGTGGAAGAAGTCAGCAATGGAAGACTGGTGTTAAAGCTGGATAAAGAACCCCAGTCGGCACCGGATATTTCAGATTTCACCGTGGAATTTAAAGAAGGGGACAAGTATCTGCCGAACAGTCTGAAAAGTTGTGATTATGACCATGATACCCAGCAGGTAACACTTACTTTTGATGAATTAGAAAATCATACACAGGGAGATAAGATATTTTCCATAAGTATTACTTACCAGGATGATATGTTGACCGAACAACTGACCGTAGCTCCGGCGGGGGATAATCAGGTTCCAGAGGCAGTAACAGGTGGTGTAATCAACCTTTCCACAAAACTGGGAAATGAACCCCATGTAAAAGGAATGCTTGAGGTGAATTATGAATTTAATGATCCGGACGGTGATTCGGAAGGAGATACAAAATATCAGTGGTATGCATCCGATACAATTGACGGTGAATATGTACCCATAGAAGGAATCCGTACACGTACTGTGATCCTTCTGGATCAGTATGTAGGAAAATATCTGAAATGTGAGGTTACGCCTGCAGACTGCTATGGCAATGTGGGAGAGCCCAGGATGAGTGAGCCAGCCGAAGCACCGGTTCAGGCAACAAAAGGCAACCCTCTCACAGACTGGATGTATGAATCGGGTTATGGCGTGTCCCATCACTTTTTATCCAATTACTTTAACCTTCCTCATGTTTATTCCAGCCCGGAAGAAAAATGGGATAGGAACAGCATGACATGGGATGAGTTTGTAGGGCAATTTGATGCCGAGGCATATGCAAAAGAGATTCACGACACCGGAGCGAAATTCGTGATTCTTACCGTAGGGCAGAACTCGGGCAGCTACTGTGCTCCAAACCTGGTATACGATCAGTATATGCGTGAAGCAGGCCTGCTTGGCGAAGGTGAGGCTAATCCAAAAACAGTTTCTATGGAGAATGACCTTCCGATGCGTATTGCGGATGCATTGGAGAAGTATGATATTAATTTAATTCTGTATCTGCCTTCTAATCCTCCTCACAGTGCCAGCTGGGATGAAACAGGTACACCAAACGGCTATGGGTATTTTTCTGATTACCTGGTAACGAAAAAAGTATTTGACTATACTCCGGGAACAGATGGTATTCCAAATCAGAGATCCAGGAAAGTGCTTTCTGAAATGGTTGAATGGTGGTCCCTTCATTATGGGGAGAAGATTTCCGGCTGGTGGTTCGATGGCTGCTATCCATGGGGAATTCTTCAGAGTCAGATGGACATGAGCCTGGAATACAATCTTTCTACTTTGGCAAATGCTGCAAAAGCAGGCAATCCATACAGCATTGTTACCTTTAACCAGGGACTGGATGTTGGCTGGGCATTTAACAAGAGTAATCCTTATCAGGATTACACGGCAGGAGAGTCACAGGGGTTGGATACGTTTCCGGTAAAAGGACGCTGGGCGAAAGACAGCACAGACTGTCAGAACTTCATGTTTGGTCCGATTGGAAACCGGGATAACTGGTCGGCAGGCTGGGGCTGCAGCGGCACTTCACGTACCGAAGAATTCATGATAAATGCAATCAAGAATGGAATGGGAAATGATTATGCCATGGGATTTGATACCAAAGTAAATATATTTGGACATCTGGATCCTGATCAATATCAGCAGCTTGTGGCAGTGAAGGATGCAATCAGAGGCGGGGATGAAATCCCGGCAGACCTGATACAGCTGCAGTCATTATATGACGCAGTATTACAGATGAATATGGATATCTATACAGAAGACAGTGCAGCTGCCCTAAATGAAGCAATGGGTATTGCATACGCTGTCCTTCAAAAAGAAAATCCCACTAAGTCAGAAGCCGCAGATGCAAAGTCCCGGTTGCTGGTAGCGATGGCGGGACTGGAGAGGATAGAAACAGAGCCGGAACCGATAACAGATAAATCACTGGCAAAAGCATTGTACAGCGCTTATGGGAAACTTGATCTGTCTGGATACACAGAAGAAAGCGCGGCAGCATTTGCGGACACACTGGAAGCATTACAGCTGATCATTGAAAAAGAAAATGCAGCTCAGGAGGAAGTGGACAGTTCCATAGCGGATCTTCTGGCTGCGGCCGCAGCATTGAAAGTTTTACCGGAAGAACCTGCGGAACCAGAAGTTAAGACAGACTTCTCTATTCTGAATGTACTTTACCAGGGATATGCCGGACTGGATACCGGAAAGTATACTACAGAAAGTGCAGATGCTTTCCTTGCAGCACTTCATCATGCAGAGGAAGTACTGAATAACCCAGATGCAGACCAGACAGCAGTGGATGAAGCGGCAGCAGCACTGGCAAAAGCAGCAGCAGAATTAACAATAGAGCCGGAAACACCAGAGATCACAACGGATAAAGCGACTCTAAAAGTGCTCTATAGTGCCTATGCGGGACTGGACACAGCGAAATACACCCAGGCCAGTGCCAATGCACTGAAAGATGCCGTTGCCCGGGCGGGAGCTGTATTAAACAATGCACAAGCAACCCAGGAACAGATTAATCAGGCGGCATCCGGGCTGATGGCAGCAGCAACCGGACTGGAACTGAAACCGGTGAAACCGGAAGAGCCTCCCAAACCGGCAGCACCTGCACTGAAAAAAGGCCAGATACTTACTTATAAAGGACTCCGGTATAAAGTGACCAATCCAACACCGGGCAAAGCAACTGTATTAGCAGCCGGGGCTTCTAACAGGAATGTAAAGAAAGTAACTGTTCCATCAACGGTAACGTTAAAAGGAGTGAAATGCAAGGTAACCAAGATAGGGCAGAAATCCTTTAAGGGTTACAAGAAGCTGGAGCAGATTACCATCGGTGCAAATGTAACTGCGATTGGACAACAGGCATTCTATGGAGACAGCAGACTGACATCTATTACCGTTAAATCAAAGGTACTGAAGAATGCATACAGCAAGTCACTGAAGGGAATTTCTTCAAAGGCAAAGATTAATGTTCCGAATTCAAAAATGAAAGAGTATAAGAAAATATTTAAGAACAGAGGACAGAAGAGCAGCGTAGAAATTAAATAAAATCCAGCAGAACAAGAGAGCATAAGCTAGTACAGCATTGCGCAATGCTGTACTAGCTTGTTCTGCGTTGCATGTTGTGAATACAGCGGTGGGCAGAAAAACGGTTTCCCGCTGAGCCTATGTAAAAAAAATCCACCCATACATGTCAAGTCTGTGTATTCCTTAAACACGGGTTGGCTGATAGAATAAAGACATACCAAAACAACACGAAAAGGTGAAGGAGGAAATATAATTATGAAAGCAAGAACAAGAAAAATAACAGCACTGTTAGCAGCAAGCTGTATGAGCGTCGGCCTACTGGCAGGATGCGGGGGTTCCGGAGAAACTGCAGCAACAAAAGGAGAAACAGGAAAAGAAACAGCAGAGGCATCCACGGAAAAAACCGAAGGAAGCACGGCTGGAAATACTGAATCAGACACCGCGGCTGCGGATGCAGGCAGTGAAGCAGGCAGCGAAGGGACAGCTGAAAGCACCGGAAAATCCATTACCCTGATGGCATCCCAGAACTGGGTAAAAGATATTGACAGAGAACTGTTTAAAAAATTCCAGGATAAAACAGGAATAGAAGTAAAGGTTCTTGTGACTCCGGACAACGGTTATGATACCCTGCTTGGCACTTCACTGTCAGGAGGAAGTAATGCAGTGGACATGTTTATGTATGCGGCAGGTTCCAGTATGGTATCAGCGGGAATACAGGATGTAGCGGTAGATCTTTCCGGAGAATCCTGGACAGCAGACATGGAAGACTGGGCAAAAACCGCTAACAGTTATTCGGATAAAGTGATTGGATTTAGTACATGGGGCGTAGATTATGAAGGTATTTTATATAACAAGACCCTGTTCGAAGAAAATAAATGGGAAGTTCCTACTACATGGGATGGCTTTATGGCTCTTTGTGATCAGATTAAGGAAAAGGGAGTGATGCCGCTCTATGAAAGTATCAATGGTGTATGGCATGCACAGAGCTGGGTATATGGTCTGACACCGGCAATGTATGAAGAAAAACCAGATTTTCCGGCTTACCTGAACGAAAGCGCTGACAATAAATTTGCAGACATAGCATGCTTCAAAAAAGGTCTGGAGCAGATTGAACAGTTAATTTCCGCAAAAGACGGCGGGGAGCCTAAATACTATACCAATGATGGACAGTCAGAGGATTTCTTCGGAAGTTATCCATCTCTACAGAACCGTGAAACAGCAATGATGTTTACTTATTCCGCTTATGCGGCAGAACTTGCGGCAAACGGCAGCACAGACGAATGGGGAATGTTCCCGGTTCCATTACTGGATAACCAGACCGGTGTATCCAATGGCGGCGGTGTATCCAAATTTATCAATAAAAACAGTGACAATATTGAAGAGTGCAAAATGCTCCTGAATTTCCTGGCTGAAAAAGAAAATCTGGAAGCGTATTATGCAGCACGTACAGACCTGGTAACCGCTGCATTCAAAAATGTAGAGAGTGTAAGCACAACAACTGCTACCACAGATATGCTGGAACGCAGCAAAAAGACACCGGAAGTTATGTTCATCAAAGATGTATTATATTTTGACAGCAATGTTTACCAGTACATACAGGGGTTTGCGGAAGGCACATGTACGGTAGACCAGTTTATTGAAAACTGTGACAATTATCGTGCGGAGATGTTTGAAGTGGCAGCCAGCGAAGCTGCTCAGTAGGGACATAATGATGGAGTGAAATTGAAAAATTTCACTCCATTCTTAAAAAATCAGGAAAACAAAAAGAGAGGAATCAACAGTGTATAATAAAAAAATTTATAAGAGTTATTTCACGGTTCCTGCAGTTGTGGTTTACACCCTGCTCTTCATGGTTCCAGTGGTACTGAATTTTTACTTTTCACTAACGGATTGGAATGCATTAAAAATCAGTGGAGAAACTGCAAGATTCATCGGTTTTAAAAATTTCCAGAAAATTTTCCAGAATCCGGAACTGCTGTCAGTAATCGGCAGGACTGTACTGTTTGCGGCAGTGACGACCATATTTAAAAATGTAATTGGATTTGCTTTAGCACTTGCATTTAATGAAGGAATGAAGACAAAAAATGTATTAAGAGCAGTATTCTTTCTGCCGGCAATGTTGTCACCCTTAATTATTGGTTTGATTTTCGGATCTATATTTATGAAAGCAGGATTTGCCAATCAATTACTGAGTGCCATCGGGCTGGACAACTTAAGCAGGGCCTGGCTTACTACAAAGGAGACGGCGCTTGGTACCACGATGTTTGTAGAAATCTGGAGACAGGTCGGATTTAACATGGTAATTTACCTTGCAGGACTTCAGCTGATTGATAAAAGTTACTATGAAGCGGCTGCCGTAGATGGTGCCAATGGATTACAGAAAATGCTTTATATCACCATTCCAAGGATTATGCCATCTTTTATCATTAATCTGTTGCTGAACTTATCTCAGGGATTAAAAGCCTTTGATATTATCTTTGTACTGACAGGCGGTGGACCTGCGGGATCCACAGAACTCATCAATACATTGGTATTCAAAGAGTTTGGAAAAGGCTTATATGGAATGTCGGCAGCATATGGGGTTATTGTATTTATTATAACAGCAATTTTTGGAATTGCGGTCCTGAGGATTAAGGACGGCAGTGATGATTAGGAGGGAACAAATGAATACTAAGAAGAAAGCAAATATGTTATTGATCGCAAAGGAAATATTCTTCTGGGTACTGGCACTGATTGTCATCGTTCCATTCCTGATTGTAATCTTTAACGCATTTAAAACAAAACCAGAATCAATTAATATGGAATTAACGCTTCCCGCAAAGCTTCATTGGGAAAACTTCAAAGAAGTGTGGGTGACCGGAAACATTCCGCGGTCCTATTGTAATAGTTTTATTATCAGTATCACCTCCGTAACCGTATCTGTTTTATTTTCTTCTCTGTGTGCTTTTGTATTAAGCAGGAGCAGAACCAAATGGAATAAAATTCTTTATGTATATTTTGCCATGGGATTAATGTTTCCCGTCAGCATGGTAACAATTGTGAAGGTGCTGCGGGTATTGCACTTATATAATAGTTTAGCAGGCGTTATTATATTATTCATAGCTTTGATTCTACCGATGAGTATTTTCCTGTTTTATGGATTTGTATCCGGGATACCAAAAGAGTTGGATGAAGCAGCGGTCATAGATGGTGCAGGGGCTTTTCGGGTGTTCTTTCAGGTTATTTTTCCACTGCTGAAACCGGCAGCCGTAACCGTGTTCATGATTAACTTTCTGAACACCTGGAACGACTTTACCGTTCCGCTCTATGTATTACCGGATCCGGACAAAGCAGTCATTGTCCAGCAGGTATATAATTTCTATGGAACGTATACAGCCAATTGGAATTTGGTAAGTGTGACCATATTGTTTGCTATATTACCTGTCATGGTGGTTTATCTGGTTGGTCAAAAATTTATTATCTCAGGCATGGTGGCCGGAGCAGTGAAGGGTTAGGAGGAAGTGTAACAATGATAACAGCAATTTTGATTGGAGCAGGACAAAGAGGCGCTTTCGTTTACGGGGAATATGCTAAGAAGCATCCGGAAGAATTCAAAGTGGTGGCAGTTGCGGAACCACTGGAAGAAAGGCGGACAGAGTGCATTCAGACACATGGGATCAGCCCGGACAGGGCATTCACAGACTGGAGGGATCTGCTGGCACTTGGGAAAATAGCAGATTGTGCCATGGTGTGCACCCAGGACCGGTTTCATCTGGAACCAGTCAGAGAATCACTGCGCCAGGGATACCATGTGATGTGTGAAAAGCCTATGTCACCCAATCCGGAAGAATGTGTGGCAATGGGCGAGTATGCAAAACAGTATAAAAAAACTCTGACTGTCTGTCATGTTCTGCGCTATTCTCCTTTTTACAGTGCATTGAAAAATATTATAGACAGCCAGGTAATCGGAGATATTATCAATATCCAGCATCTGGAATGTGTAGGTTACTGGCACCAGGCACACAGCTTTGTCCGGGGGAATTGGAGAAATTCCAAAAGCAGCAGCCCTATGATACTGCAGAAATCCTGTCATGATATGGACATTCTCGCATGGCTCACCGGCAAAAAATGCCGGAAAGTTTCTTCTTTCGGAGCACTGACCCACTTCAAAAAGGAAAATGCCCCAAAAGGAGCGGCCAGGTATTGTATGGGAGGATGCAAAGCAAGAAGCCAATGTCCATACGATGCAGTGAAAATATATCTGGAGCAGGAGGAATGGTATTCGGAAACCATACGGAAGGTAGTAGCACTGGAAGGTACCAATGAAGCAGTCAGCATTGCACTTAAGGAAGGTCCTTATGGAAGATGTGTATACGACTGTGACAATGATGTAGTTGATCATCAGGTGGTCAATCTGGAATATGAAGATGGAGTGACAGCCAGTTTCACCATGTGTGCATTTACAGGAAAAGGAAGCCGTGTAATGAACATTATGGGAACCCGTGGACAGATTCTTGGAGATATGGAAGAGAATACCATTGAGGTACAGGACTTTCTCACCGGAAATTCTGTTAAGACTACCGTCAAGACCGGTAACTCCGGACACAGCGGAAGCGATGATAAGTTTATGGAGGGATTTCTGAAAACGGTGCAGACAGATGGGGCTTATTCCTTGTCAGGGGCGGAAGTATCAGTGGAAAGTCATTTGGTGGCTCTTGCAGCAGAAGAGTCCAGAGTAACCGGAAAAACTATAGAAATGGACGAATACCGGAAGAAAATAGCTGAAAGAATATAGAGTGCATTTTAAAGTTATATATTTACATATCACCCCCCAAAATTAATAAGAGTGATGCTTGTAGTAATCGTAACTAAATGATAGAATAATAGAAACGGTCATAAATATATGATTGCAATATCAGAAAAGAATAGGAGGAAGGTCTATGCAAAGTATTTTGCACAGGCCTTGAATCGTATCAGAATGGAAAAAGAACCGATAGTAAAAAAATTATTCCGAACGTATATTTTCTGGATTATAATATGTATTTTTGTGATACTTTGCAGTACGGTTTTGTATGCCGGAAATGTAATTAATTCTAATATTACGGAAACTCAGAAGCAGCTTACTCTGAGTATCAATCAGAATATAGAAAATTATTTTCAGGATATGAATGATTTTTCCATGGAGCTTATAAAATCCAGTATGTTTCGTGAGACAGCTCTGGGCAGGCTGCCGGAATACTATGAAGAAGGCCGCAACACGGTAGATTTATTCTCCAATCTTTATCTGGAAGCTTATAAAATGATCCAAAAAAAATACCATGTTGGAATTATTACGGATCAGAATTACTATATCTGGATGGGGAATGAATACTTTATTGAACGTCTCCCCAAAAAGGCACCTGATACATATCAGAATCTTGTAAAGGATGGAAGTGCGGTCATAAAATATCTGGAAAAAAATGAATATCTTTTGGAGGCTATGGGAAACAGATCCGTTACTGATAAAGACAATTCAAAAATAACATTGTCCAGAAGTTTTGGAGGCAGCAGCTTTTTTTATAATGGATCTGCGATTTTAGAAGTACAGATGGATGCAGATGAATTTACAGAAGATATGCGCAGGCTTTCATCCAGCAAAAATGAAGCGGGGCTGCAGATCCATATTCTCAATGACGCAGGGGACACGATATTTTCTGAGACGGAATTAGACAGCAAAAAATTTCTGGAAGAAAATGACTGGAAGCCAGGAAGCTTTCGAAAAAATGGCTATTACACCTATGTCTATAAGATTTTCAATTCTGACATTTATGTACTCTACACCATATCAATACTTAGTTATTATAATAAATTACTAACATTTTTGGGGATTACTATTATATTTTTTCTGATTATTACGGCACTTATGATTGCGGTAAGCTATCGTGTCTCCAGAGAGATTTCCAAACCGATTCATGATGTCTGCCACGAGCTGAGAAAGGTGGATCTGGCGCAGGGAATCCGGTATCAGCGGGTGGATACGGATATTCTGGAACTGGATTATCTTTCCAACTCGATAGGAGAATTGAATGAAAAATTAGAAGAATCCATGCATCACATTATTACGTTAAAGGATTTTGAAATACACTCAAAGCTTCTTGCATTGCAGGCACAGATGCAGCCGCATTTTCTGGTAAATACACTTACCACCATGGGATCTATGGCAGAGGAAACGAAGAATCAGGATATTGCAAGAATGTGTTTGAATCTGACACAGATGTTTCGCTATATATCGGCAGAAGAGAGTGAAGGTGTACGCCTGTTTGAAGAGATGAAGCATGTGAACAGATATGTGGATATTATGAAGGAACGTTTTCCAAATGCACAGGTTGATAGCGATATTCCGCTGGAGATGATGAATATCCGGGTTCCCAAACTGATCATCCAGCCCCTGGTAGAAAATTCATTTAAATACTGCAACCGCAGCAAGCCTCATATTAAAATCGCAGGAGAATTGCGGGATGGAAGATGCTGGAGCATAAAGGTCTCTGATAATGGCGCCGGTTTTTCAGACAGCAAGGTGGAAGAAATCCTCAAAAAGTGTGAAGAAAGCATGGATGGAGTTAACAGCCTTTCCACTAAGATAGACGGCATGGGACTAGTAAATGTATATGTAAGGCTTCAGCTTTTCTATCGGGAAGAAGTAGTCTACGAGATAAATCAGGAAGGAATTGTAATTGGAGGGAAGGTTTTATGAAGGCAGATGAAAAGGGAAGTATCAAAGCGATTGTTGTAGAGGATGAACTTAAGATAGGGACTTATATTAAGCACAAAATAGAATATCTGGACCCATCCATTACCGTGGCAGCCCTGGCGGAAAATGGGAAGCGGGCGCTGGCACTAATTGAAGAACACCAGCCCCAGGTAGTATTTACGGATATCTCTATGCCAGTGATGGACGGGCTGGAATTATCCAGAATTGTTAAAAATACTTATCCGGGCATGATTGTGGTCATTATCTCGGGATACTCAGATTTTTCCTATGCCCAGAAGGCTATCAAATATGGTATTTTTAATTATATTCTTAAACCTCTTGAGGATGAAAAACTATTAGATGTGCTGTTTGATATAAAGAAGAGTCTGGCTTATTCGAAAACGAAACAGGAGCGGCAGGTTCTCTATTCGGATGCCTATATGTTTCAGCAGACAGCCAGAGTCCGGTATGCAATTTTTTCCGTATGTATCGGAAATCTGTTTTACGATATTGAGGATGTGGTACTCACAGAGTACTACAGCAGGATAATACAGGAAATTCCCTGGAGAAAATTAGCGGAAGAGCTTTGCAGAGACGGACAGAACTGGTATCTGGCAGATGAACAGGTAGTTAATCAGAAGATAATCGGAATCCAGATCAGAGAAGAAGAGGACGGAGAAACAGAAAATCTGGCAAAACGATTAATGTCTTTATTAGAACTAAGAACAGGGCTTGCAATACATATCTGCCTGTCAGAACAGCTTGTGCAATATGAAGATGTATGGAACCTGACCAAGCGGTTACGCCATTTAATGCAACAAAAATTAGTGATTGGGCAGTCACAGATTCTATTTGTAGAAAAAGAAAAAGAGGATGACCAGGGGATTCTGGATATCGTTAAAATGAAATTAAGCAGCTATATCAAAAATTATTTTCTGCATACCGATTTGAAGAACTTTACCGACGAGATTCAGATAGTATTAAAATATATGATTCAAAACAGATCGACCCAGGAGAACATAGAAAAGGTAAGCTTATACGTTCTGAAGCTGCTGGAACTATCCGGCCAGGACTGCGAGGCAGCATTTCAGGAAGATATACAGATAAGGCAGCAGCGGTGCATCGGTCTCTCAGCAACGGAAGATGAACTGATCGAAAGTCTTATGGGATGCTTTCAAAAAATAGGAAGATATGTAGAGGAGCTCTATGAAAAGAAGGTAGAGACGAGGGTACTGGAATATGTGGACAGTAATTTCCTGACCCTGGAAGGTCTGGAGCAGGTAGCCGATGTGTTTGGATATAATTACACTTATCTGTCCCGTTTGTTTAAAAAAATGTCCGGTGTATCCATGAATAAGTATATCACGGAAAAGAAAATCACTCTGTCAAAACAGATGCTACGAGAGCACCCGGAGATGGTTCTGGAAGAGGTGTGTGAATTGTGCGGATATAACGATTGCCGGTATTTCAGCAGGGTTTTTAAAGCGCAGACAGGGATAACACCCAGTGAATACCGGTGTTTATGAATTATCAATCATCTTAGGCAGGAGGAAATAGGAGGAAAAATCTGTGCGTAAAAAACCCGGAAAAAAATCAATACAAAAGAAACTTTTTTTTTCATACCTAATACTCAGTGCTGTAACGATTTTAACATTTTTGTTCACGATATATTATTTTAATAAGAATACACTTATGAAAAAAGCTGAGGAATCCTTGTATCAGACTGCAAATGCCATAGCAACCGAAGTTGAACAGGATCTGGAGAAAGCAAATAACCTGCAAAAGAGAATACTATTTTCAAAAATTATAAAAAATCTGATTTTTACTGATGAAGAGAAGTTTACTGCACAGAGTGTGGAGCTGCAGCGTCAGTTTAATGATTATAGCAATCTGGTGTGCGGTCCGGATGACTACCGGAATTATCAGCTAAACTTTTTGAATTTTAATGGTAATTTTGCCGGCGTGGGTTATAACCCATCTATCAGAAAATTGTCACCTGAAGAAGTGGAGGCAATTCCTTACAGGGAAGAAATACTAGAACTAAATGGTAAATTATTTCTAACCAGACCATATGAGACGGTTTGGGGCAGTCAGAAAACTAAGGTAATCTCCATGTGCCGGGCCATATGTGAAGAAAATGTAATGACTCCTACGGCGATTATGGAGACCCAGATTGCATTTCAGGAGCTGGAGAGGATTATTGGAAGATATGTATCTGCTCTTGATGATATGGGGGATAGTGGTGGTCAGGTTGTGGTGTATAATGAACGGGACGAGTTGATTTACCATGAAAGTGAGTCAGAGAGTGCAGGTAATTATTATATAGAGCAGATGAAGAAAAGTACGGCAGATAAGATATCTCACACTTTAAATAATCCGATTACGAAGAAGGATGAAGTATTGGTGAGTGCTTATGCAAAAAAGTATAATTGGACAATTCTGGCTATTCGTGAAAAGGATATATTTCTTGCACCGGTTCGAAATCTGAGGAATATAATTTTACTTATTGGGATTGTGGTTATAGGTATCACGGGATTCATTACTCATATGATGGCGAAACAGCTGTCCAGTCCCCTAATGGAATTTAATGGACTTATGAGGGAGCTGCAGTTGGAAGAAATCGCTGCATATGAACCGGCGGAGATTGAAACAGATATTTTAGAATTATCGGAGCTGAATCAGGTATTTGTAAAGATGTGCAAGAAACTGCAGGAATCTCTGAATACAATAGTATCTATACGTGCTCATGAGGTTCAGGCAAAACTGCTTGCTATGCAGGCGCAGATGAATCCCCATTTCTTATATAATATACTATCTATCATTAAGATAATGGGAAAAGAAGCAGGCAGTAAACAGATTGTAGAAATAAGTACAGATTTATCCAAAATGCTTCGCTATGTGTCTAATTCAGATATGAACATGGTTACTATAAAAGATGAAAAAGATTACACGATTCAATACTTAAATCTGATGAAAGTCCGCTATGAAGACAGACTTTACTGGGAAATTGAAATACCGGAGGAAATGGATTCTGTGGCAGTTCCAAGACTTGTGCTCCAGCCCTTGGTAGAAAACAGTATTAAGTATGCATCAGAGAATTATTCCCAGGGGATCATTGACATACAGGGAAGCATCACGGAAAATACCTGGAAAATCGAAGTAGAGGATAATGGCCCTGGAATGGACGAATTGCAGATAATGGAGTTGGAACAGAAACTGGCGGATTTCCTCCCCGAGAAAAATATTCCCGAGGCGCAGATTGATGGAATGGGACTTTTGAATATTTTTGCCAGATTAAAGCTGGCGTACGGAGATAAGACAATTTTCACATTGCAGGGATCTGATTACGGTGGATTAAAGGTTACAATTGGAGGAAAAATAAATGAGTGATAAACAATATTCTGTGGTAGTAGCGGAAGATGAAACCATTATTTTGAGGGATGTGGTCAGGGAAATCGAAGGTATGGATATGGGATTTTGCGTGGTGGGAACTGCGGCTAATGGTGTGGATGCTTTGAGATTAGTGCAGACCATGAAACCGGATGTGCTGGTAACGGATATTAAGATGCCGATGATGACAGGGATCCAGTTGATAGAGGAAGTCCGCAAAGAAAATAAAAACATCAAAATTGTTCTGTTGAGTGGTTTCAACGATTTTTCTTACGCACAGCAGGCTATCCATCAGGGTGTAGAGGAATATTTGTTGAAACCGTTGGAGTCAGAACAGTTGGAGGAAGTACTTGTACGAATCAAAAAATCCCTGACCGCGAAGCGCAGATCCAGCGCACGAGAGATATTATCATCAACGATCAGTGGGGTTAATTATGAGAAATCGCTGCCTTTTGATCATGAAGACCGATACTTTGCTCTGTTTTTAATCAATATTGGTAATCTTCCATGGAATATGATTTCTTTGAATCATATGGAATATATTCGGCAGTTGTGGAAAAAAATAAACTGGGAGGAAATTCTTCCAAATCTAACGGAAGAAGATGTTCCATTCTGGATTATCGATGAAAAGCATATTAACCAGAAGTTTTTCGTAGCAGGATATGGGAAGCAGTTAGATGATGTACGTGTGCGAAGAGAAGGTGATGTTCTGCTGAGGGAGATCCGGAAAAGAATACAGGAAATACCGGTGTACATTTGTATGGATGAAGCGGTAGTAGAATATCAGGAAATTCAATCTGTTTCCCACAAATTGCGTACCCGGATGGAAAAAAATCTTGTAATTGGAAGATATGCTGTGCCGGTGAGTATTCCGGATGCAGTCAATGTAAATGAATTATCTGCAAGTGCGGTACAGGAAAAACTTCTTATTTCCCTGAAAAAGGGAAGTATTGCAGCAATCGAAAAAGATATAATGGAATATATAGCTGACATGGACAAAGCCGGAGTAAGTCAGCGCCAGGTGGAAAAAAACATTCTGCAAATTCTGCGCTTTTTAATTGAAAGAGGGCAATTCAGATCCGTGCCGGATACGGTTCATCTGGAATACCAGCTCCAGGAAAAGTTGTTTCCGGTACATAAAATGGAGGAAATGAAAGAGCAGATCTGGGATATGCTGGAGGGATATATCAGTTTTGAATTTGAAGAGGAAAAGAGTGATACACTGGTGCAGTGGGTGGAATCATATATAGATAAACATTATGCTGAAGACATTACGGTTGAGGATTTGTCCAGGATCTTTCATTTTAATGGAACATATCTGACACGTGTATTTAAAAAGCATAAAGGCGAGTCTCCGGTCAAATATATCATAGGTGTGAGGATGAATAAGGCAATAGAGCTTATGAAGACTCAAAAAGATATGGATTTAAAACAGATTGCAGAATTGGTGGGATATGTGGATTCTCATTATTTCAGCCGTATCTTCAAAAATAGAACCGGAAAAACACCATCTGAGTATAGAAGTGAATTGTAAGAATGTGCTGATAAAGAAAAGAGAAAGTGTGGAAATATTGAAACAGGCAGCGTATGGGAAAACCTTTTACGTTAGCCTGTTTTTAGATTAGAGATAATTTAGCTGTGCAGAAATGTCTACCTCTAGTGGTTTGCTTCGTCTATTTAAAAAAAACTAAAGATCGGATATGATACAAACATAGCAAACAGCAGTAAATACAAAGCTGTCAAGCAAAAATATTAATATAGAAGGAGAAAGAAATTATGAAGAATAAGATGGTGACAAAATGCCTAAGCGTAATATTAGCAGTGGCAATGACTGGAAGTATGGCAGGTTGTGGTAAAACAGATAAATCTGCAGAAGAAACAAAAGCACTGACAGAAGCAGCGGGAGAAGAGAAATCAGACACAGCAGAGGTAACAACTGGAACAGAGAAATCAGAAGAATCATCTGGATCGGATATCACAAATGAGGATATCACAATTACGGTAGCGGCTTCTGCAAGCTGGATTCGTGATATCGACAGAGAACTGGCAGACAAGTTTACCCAGGAGACAGGAATTAAAGTTGACTTACAGGCGAATCCGGATGACCAGTATGAAAATGTATTGATGACGAGACTGGCTTCAGGTGAAGGTCCTGATATTTACATGGGTGAGACCGGATTGGCTCTGCAGAGATTCCAGACTGACAAATATGCGCTTGATTTATCAGGTGAAGAGTGGGCAGCAAGATATCCGGAATGGATGACGGATCAGGCGAGTTACAATGGAAAATTAGTTGGATTTACTACCTGGGGTCGTGATTTCCGGGCTATGATTTATAACAGTGCGATTTTTGAAAAAAATAATATCGCAGTCCCAACAGACTATAAGACCTTTACGGAAGCCTGTGATGCTTTATTAGCAGCAGGGATCACACCGGTATATTTCCCTGGTAAAGAGGAATGGTACTGTGCACAGGCTTTTGACGGAGCAACAAACATTGAGACCAAAGCACCGGGCACATTTGAAAAGCTGAATAACAATGAGACAACTTTTGGGGAGTCAGAAGAGGCAGTAAAATACCTGACAAATTTAAAAGACAGTGCAGAAAAAGGATATTTTGGTGAAAATTACTTATCCAATACATTTGATCAGGGAGCGACTGTAATGGCAAATGGTGAATGTGCAATGTGGTTCGGATGGGCTACATATGTTAATGATATCGAAGCAGCGGGCGGTCCTTCGGCAGATACATATCTTGCATTCCCATGCCCATATGCAGATGATTTCAGCACAGTGGCGATGACAGGTGCAGGTATGACACGCATGATCAATAAAGATGGAAAAAATATTGAAGCTTGTAAAAAATATTTCAACTTCTTAGCGGAAGAAGGTAATTTACAGACATATTATGATGGACGTACAGACTTACTGGAGTCCACTTTAGAAGGCGCAACAGCAAAGGCTCCAAAGGATTTTACGGCTGTTATGGAAATGGTTGGTGACAAAACGCAGGCATCACCGGCTCAGGCAGTATTATATGCAAGTGCGGACGGAAGCTTTGGTAAAAACATTCAGAGCATGTTCTTTGGACAGATGACACCTGAACAGGTATTAGATTCCCTGGATGCAGCAAGACAGAAAATGTTTAAAACGGTTGAGTGATCGTGAAACAAATTAACAATCACAGAGTCTTGGGTTTTCATGGAAAAGAGAAAATCCCAGGACTCTCTTTATAAGAAGGATAAATATATGAAGAGAAAAAAATCATTACAGCGATCAATGTATCCGCGCAGTATGGTACTTCCGGCATTCGTATTATACACGGTACTTTTTATGGTCCCAACCATTGTGGGTATCTACTTTGGATTCACAAACTGGAATGTCTATAGTTCTGATATTAAGTTCTGCGGGCTGGATAACTTTAAGTTTATTTTTTTGGATCAGCCATTTAAATATGTAAGACCCATTATGAATACCATCGTATTTGCTCTGGCTACATCTGCTTTTGAGGTTGCGCTGGGACTGGGACTGGCGATGCTTCTGAACGGAAAAGTGTTTGGAAGAAATGTACTTCGTTCCGTATATTTCATACCGCAGGCAGTATCTACCATTGTAATTGGTATTATGTTTACTACAATTCTAAGTCCCACAGGTCTTCTGAATAATTTCCTGGATGTGATTGGACTTGATATGCTGCAGAGAAAATGGCTGATTACACTGCAGACTGCTATGCCATCTGTAATAGGTGTCGAAGTATGGCGTTACTTTGGACTTAATATGGTAATCTTTCTGGCTGGTTTGCAGGGAATAGATAAGACTTATTACGAAGCGGCCCGCATCGATGGTGCAAACAAATGGCAATTGTTTAAAAATATTACAATACCATATATCATGCCTGCTGTTACAATCAATCTGGTATTAAATGTAGTACATGGTTTCCGTGCATTTGATATCGTATATTCGCTGACAAATGGCGGACCGGGAAATGCAACAGAGGTTATTGCAACTATGGTATACCGGGAATACTCAGCAGGAGATTACGGTCTGTCTTCTGCAATGAACGTATTGTTATTAATTATGACAACAGTCATTTCCTATATCGTAAATAAACAATCAAGTAAGAGGGAGGTATCAGCATAATGAAAGCGAAAAAAATAAGCATGAGTATTTTGCAGATTGTCTGCTGGGGATTTTCCATTGTTGTGCTGGTTCCATTCGTACTGATTATTTTGAACTCCCTGAAACCGGCAGCGGAAGCGGCATTTTTTTCATTGGAACTGCCTAAGGAATTGAAACTGGATAACTATGTCAATGCCTTTGTAAAAGGTAATATGCTGCGTGGCTATGTGAACAGTTCGATTATCGCCATTGCTTCTACAATTATAAGTAATGTAACTGCAGCTATGGCAGCATTTATTCTTGTAAGATCTGTAAATCGTCTAAATAAAGCACTCTACAGTTACTTTTTCTTTGGTGTTGTAGCAACAACCAATATGGTAAGTACTATGCTGGTAATGAGTCGTCTGCATATGACAAACAGTATATTGGGAGCTACCTTACTGACAGCGACCCAGGGAATATCCTTTTCCATGCTTCTGTTTACAGGATTTATCAAAGGAATTCCAAGAGAACTGGATGAGGCAGCCGCTATGGATGGTGCCACAGGATGGAAGATGTTCTTTCGCACAATTTTCCCGTTGCTGAAACCAGTTACCATGACGGGAATTATATTGAATTTCATGGGTGCATGGAATGGATTCGAATCACAATTATACCTCCTGACGGATAGTAAGAAATGGGGCGTAATGCTTTCCATGTACGGTGTGTATGGAGAATTTTCTTCACCATGGTCTACAGACTGGGGATTAATATGCGCTTATATCGTACTGACTATGGCACCGGTAATCATAATATATTTAATCGGACAGAGATATATTATTGAAGGTATGACTGCTGGAGCAGTGAAAGGATAAGCGGGGAAGGGGGCGAAACAAAAGGGGCAGTCTTTGATAAAAAATTTTAAACTTAGGAGGAATTGAAGAGATGAAAAAAGTGAAAAGGTATTTCGCTGGTGCAATGGCATTGTGTATGGCTGTTTCGGGATTATCTGCTGTACCCGCAAATTACGCCAGGGCAGCGGAGACAGAAGAGGTCTACTCGGCGGAGCCACAGTGGGAGGAGGTTTCAGCATTGCTGGATTCCCATGTTGGTGTCTATACAAAGCCATCAATTATTGAGCCGAAAACAGGGCATACCCCGGATGGGCCACTGATGGGTAATGGAACCGTACTGGGATTTTTAAGCGGTACTACGAGAGATGATAAGAAAAACCAAACGGTTTATCTTACAAGGCTGGATAACTTTGAAGAACTGACGAATGGGAATAGAGATAGCCAGTATGTGGGTTTTGGAGGTTTGGATATTAAGCGCACAGATGATGAGGGAATATACGGGACATATTCTATGACAGAAGATATGAAACTGGCTGAAGTGTCCGGCTCATCCGAGAGTGGTTATAATACAACAACATGGATTTCTGCAAAAGAAAACCTTATGATTACGGAAATTACAAATCAAACAGATAAAATCATGGACTTAGATATTTCCGCATGGACAGCGACGCCGCCCTCCAATAACGGCGGTTTTTCCAGTGTGGAGTCAGCCATAGATAAAGAAAAAGGAATTATTACGGCAACGAGACATGCAGTGTCCAATACATATAATATAAAAGTACATGCAACACTGGCGGCGAAGATTTTAGGTAAAACACCAACCATAGAAAAAGTCAGCAATAACACAAGTAAGTTAAGTGTTTCGGTTGAACCAAATGAAACAATTCAGGTGGTATCAGCAGTAGAAGGCGGGAAAGAATCAACTACTTATTACGAAGATGCAATTAAGAAAGTAGAGCAGTATGATAGTGCAGATAAAATTGCAGATGCGAGAGAACGTCATCATCAGTGGTGGAAAGAATACTGGCTGAAATCTTATATTAAACTGGACGATAAATCTAATTCACTTGAAAAAGCGTATTTTGGACAGATCTACCAGATTGGTTGTGCATTACAGGCAGTCAGTGAACACCCTGCAGAAGGAGTAACTACAGGTTTATTCCCGTGGAGCGGAAGTTTAGCACCGGACTGGACAGGCGACTATACCCTGAATAGTGATGTGCAGAGGCCAATGGGAACGGCCATTACCGCAAACAGATTGAATCATATTGATAATTATTCTGAAGTAATCGATGCCTATTGGAAAACTGGTGTGGAAAAAGCATCTGATCCCAGGCATTTGAATTCAGTTATTAATAATTCATCCAGAACTAAATTTACAGAAGGTATTCGTGGTTCTCTTTTCCCAACACATATAGGTCCATGGGGAATCCGTACAGAAAGCTTTAATGGTGGGGTGCAGGATTATTGGTGTTCTCCATCCAATGCTACCATGGCACTTCAGCCGATGATAACATATTATAAATCTACGTTAGATGAGGATTACCTGAATAATGTGCTTTGGCCTAAGTTGAGTTCCACTGCTGATTTCTGGGTGGACTATGCAGAAAAAGAGGGAGATCAATATAATATTTATGGTGCTACTTATGAAAGTACCACAGCACTTAAAAATGCTACATTAGATATAGCAGGGGCAGCTTATATTCTGAAACATGCAATTGAAATCAGTGAGTCAAAGGGTATAAACGCAGACGATCGGGTACAATGGAACGAAGTGTATACACATCTGGCTCCTTATCCAACCAAAACAATAGACGGAAAAGAGTATTATACAGTGGATGCTGAGGGAGGAAACCATGAACCTACATTCTCTAGTTTCAATGTGTATGGATTTGCATTTTATGATTTAATAGGACCATCCTCATCACAGGAAGAGAGAGATAAAGTGCTGACATGGCTGGATAAGAAACAGGAGTTTGGGACCAGTGATAAGCAGACAAGAGCAGCAATGACTGCAGCAAGAGTGGGATATGACCCTGAAAAATGGTTAAATGCCATGAAGGCGGGTTATGTTGATGTAAAATCAAATGATACAGGGGTTTATGACTGGATGGGAATTCGGCCTAATAATACCATTGGAGATATGGGAGGAACGTTATTCTCCGGAGCGATTATGGAATGTCTGATGCAGAGCCATGAAGGATTTATTAATTTCTTCCCAACATGGTATCAGTCGCAGTCCGCTTCCTTTAAGAATCTTCGCGCATATGGAGCATTTACTGTAAGTGGAGAACAGAATGCATTTGGACAGACTACCCATGCCAGTATTTACAGTGAAAAAGGAACAGACTGTTCTGTTTTAAATCCATGGCAGGCAGAAGGTCTGGAATTAAAGGTTTTTGCAGATGGAAAAGAAGTAGAAACAACCAAAGAAGCAAATAGTCTTGGTGACGTTTATTCATTTGCTACAGAAGCAGGGATGCGATTTGAGTTAACTTATACAGGAGAACTTCCAAGTGTAATTAATATTGAAGAAACAAGTGTAGATGTTCCGTTGAATAATAGTGTTAAAATTAATGTCATCAGCAATTCAGACAAAAAAATTATTTGGGAATCTGATAATAATGAAGTGGTTCCTGTTGATGCATATGGAACAGTGACAGGCAAACAGGAAGGATCAGCGACAATTACGGCGACTCTGGAAGGGACCAACATCAAAGACACCTGTATTGTTAATGTTATAAGTGAAAGAAAGATTCCGTCTTCACAGCTGACAGCGGTGGCTGACAGTGAACAAAACAGTGGTGCTGACGGTCCGGCAGGTAATGCAGTAGACGGAAATGAATCAACAAGGTGGCACAGTGCATATAATCATGATCCGCGGCCAGATATATCAAATGATATAAATAATAGCTTTACAATTGACCTGGGCGATATTTATGATGTAGGTAAGTTTGAATATGTACCACGTCAGGAGGAAAATGCATTTAATGGACGTATTTTAGGATACGAATTATGGTACAGCACAAATGCAGAAGGGGAAGATTTTGTAAAAATACCTGGTGGAAGCGGCACCTGGGAAAATACAATGTACAAAAAAGAAGCTTTGTTTGAAAGTGTTGAGGCAAGGAGAATACGGATTCGAGCAAAAGATACAACAGCAGGTAATCCGAACGAAGTAAACAAATTTATTTGTGCAGCAGAATTCTATGTTTATGAAAAATTTCTGCCGATCCCAGAGGTGCCCGCAGAAGAAGTAGTAATATCAGCGGAAAAACTTTCCCTGTATGAGAATGCTTCAAACACGCTTACTGCAGCTGTTCTTCCTCAAGATGCATCTTTCCCGGATGTAAAATGGAAATCTTCTGATAATACAGTTGCAGCAGTGGAAGGTGGAGTTGTTACTGGTGTGAAGACAGGAACAGCAATTATTACAGCAGTCAGTTGGGATAAACAGGCGTCTGCAATTTGCGAGATAACTGTATCAGCTGATCCGGAGTTGGTTGAACAGCTTCAAAATCTGTGTAATGAGTATGATCAGGTAAAAAAGGGCGTATATACATCAGAAAGCTGGAATGTATTCCAGACGACTTTGGAAAAAGCAAAAGTTACATTGGAAAATCCATCCAGGGTACAAAGCGAAATAGATGCTTTGAAGTCCGCTTTTGAGCAACTGAAGGAAATTGATGGTATAGAAATTGACCAGCAGGAAGTAAAGATTGAGGTTGGCTCTGCAGAACAGTTATCAGTACGTCAGAATGTAGATGGTGAAATTCAGTGGCGCAGCAGTAATAATGAAATTGTTAATGTTAGTAAAGAAGGTAAAGTATTAGCACTTGGGTCTGGAACAGCAACCATTACTGCAATGGTGAAAGGGACTGAATATCAGGACAGCTGTATCATCAAAGCAGAGGGCGGTGGATCGGGAAACCTTGCAGTTATGGCAAACCGGGTTACAGCAGACAGTCAGCACGATAACTTTGCTCCACTCCGTGTAATTGATGGAAAAACCAATGGAACCAAAGACGACGGTGCGGAATTTGCATGGGTATCCGCCAGCAAGAATATTGCAGAGCCACGATGGGTGCAGTTAGACTTTGATGAAGCAATCATCATTAATAAATGGAAAGTTTCGCATGTAGCTCTAAGGGGGGATATAAACAGCGTTGCAAAAGACTTTAAACTTCAGGTAAGTGAAAATGGAACAGACAACTGGCAGGATGTGGATTCGGTCACCGGTAATAAGGAAAAAGTAACGGAAAGAACATTGAGTGAACCGGTTACGTCCAAATATTTCCGACTTTACATTACCGTAGCAGATAACTATAATGGCCAGTGGCCAAAGAACAACGCCAGAATTGATGAGTTAGAACTGATAGCTGCCGATGCACCGGAAGTAAAGCTGACAGATGTGAAAGCAGCGGAAGACTTAAAGCTGTATTTTAGAACCACGGTAGAAGAACTGGAAGAACAGCTGCCAAAGACAGCTGAGGTAACACTGGGAGAGGATTTTGTAACAGAATATCCGGTTACCTGGAATACAGATGGATATAAACCGGAAGAAGAAGGAACCTATACATTAGAAGGAAACATCGCGGTTCCGGCTGCAGTTAAAAATCCGGAAAATAAAAAAGCAGGCATAAAGGTAATTGTTGAAAAACATGTAATCCGGTCCGTTGAATATCTGCCGGACATGGAAGCAGAACTGAATACACCAATAGAAGAATTGAATATTCCGCAAACATTGGTGGCAGTAATGGATGACGATTCCACGCAGGAAGTGAGTATTACCTGGAATAAAGAAATTTATGATGGGGCAGTTGCAGGTACATACGAATTAGTAGGAACAATTGCAGAAAACAGCACATATAAAAATCCTTATAAAGTAAAGGCAAAGCTTAATATTTTTGTAAATGAGGTACCAAATATCACAGAAATCGGTCTACAGGCAGAGAAAGAAGTAAGTTTTGGTACATCAGCTGATGATGCAGCTGCGGGTCTTCCAGCCGAAGTATTAGTGAGATTAAATCATGTGGATGTACGTTACCTTCCTGTAACATGGGCTTGTGAAGGCTATGACGGAACAGTGGCGGGTGTTTATGGTTTTACAGGTACAATTCCGGAAGGTACAGAATATCAGAACAGAAACAACCTGAAGGCACAGGTAAACGTCGTGGTTATGGAAGAGGGTGTACCAACTTCTGAAGAATTAGCAGAATTAAGGCAGAGTATTTTAGATGCAGAATCTATTGATGCCGGAAAATACAGTGAAGAGAGTTATGCAAAAGTGAAGGAAGCTTTAGCTGCAGCAAAAGCAGTGGCAGAGAACCCGGCAGCAGATGCAGGGGAAATCAAAGAAGCGGTGGATGCAGTAAAGGAAAGCATCCGAAACTTAGCATGCGGACATTCGGAAACGGAAACGGTAATCCTTCATGAAAGCACCTGTGTTCAAGAGGGTGTTCTGATAACAAGATGTAATATATGTAAAGAGATTATAAAACAGGAAATAATCCCGGCAGCAGGGCATGACTTTGGTGAATGGGAAAGGGTAAAGAATCCAACTATTTATGAAGAAGGAGAAGAGACGCGCAGTTGTAAGGCTTGTGACAAAACAGAGGAATCTCCAATTGCAAAATTACCATGCTGCAAAGTAATGTTCTTAAATCATGATAACCGTGTGCTGGGTGAGATGCAGACAATTGAGGTAAACGGGACAGCAAAGGCACCGCAGGTACCGGAAAGAAAAGGCTACCGCTTTACAGGCTGGGATAAAGCTTTCACAAATGTAACAGGTGATCTGGTAATAAGTGCAAAGTATGAGCTGTTAACGTATAGGATTAACTATGCCGGTATGTCAGGAGTAAATAATGCGAATCCAGCCGTTTATACAACAGTGCAGACCATTATACTTGGGACACCGGTGAAAGCTGGCATGAACTTCGGGGGCTGGTATCTGAACGGAACACGTGTTACAGAGATTCCGGCAGGAAGAACCGGAGAGATTACACTTACTGCAAAGTGGAGTGAGGTTCCGGCGAAAAAGGGTGATACCCTGAGCAGCGGAAGACTGAAATATACAATCACAGGCACGGTATCAGGAAAACGTACCGTAAAAGTAACAGCGCCTGTGAAAAAAACGTATAGCAGTATAACAATTCCAAATACAGTAAGGTTCAAAGGGAACACTTACAAAGTTACGGAAATTGGTTCCAAAGCATTTCAGAAAAACAGAAGGCTTAAGAGCGTTAAAGTAGGAAAATATGTAAAAACAATAGGCTCTTACGCATTTGACGGTGCAGGTAAGCTGAAGAGCATCCGTATTTATTCAGCTTCTTTAAAAACTGCAGGAAAGAATGCATTTAAAGGAATCAACAGCAGGGCTGAGATTAAAGTGCCATCAAAGAAATTTACAGAATATAAAAAGCTTTTGGCTAAAAAAGGTCAGAAGAGCAGTGTGAAAATCAAAAAATAATGAGAAGACTCTCGGAAATCTAAATAATTTCCGAGAGGACTTTTTATATTACTGAAAGGATTGGAATATATATGAAAATACGAATGAAAGAAACATTTGAAACAGGGTGGAAATTCCATCTGGGTGATTGGAAAATCATACATCCCGTGAAGAGCGGTATGGCAGGTGGTATTACAGACTGCGAGGATATTGAGGATGGAGAATGGCTGAAAATCGCCTATTTTGATGAACGACCACAAGAGTCTGTCTGTGAGGAGGAATGGATGGATGTTTCTCTCCCTCATGACTGGTGTGTAGAAGGGGACTATTATAATGATGAAGGTGCCGTGAAGCATCATAAAAGTCATGGATACCTCTATGGGGGAATTGGATATTACCGTAAAGAGTTTTCCATTTCCCAGGAGTTACTGGGCAAAAAAACAGGTATAGAATTTGACGGCGTATTCCGTAAGAGCACCGTGTGGGTAAACGGACACCGAATTATGCATCATGAGAGTGGATATACCGGATTTTATTGCGATTTAACAGATGTGTTACGCTATGGTGAAACAGGGCGCAATGTCATTGTAGTACGCGTGGATGCCAGAGAATATGAAGGCTGGTGGTATGAAGGAGCCGGAATATACCGCCATGTCTGGCTTATTGCAACGGATAGAATCCACGTAAAACGACACGGAACCTGTGTCACAACGCCGAAGGTGGAGGCGGGCTGTGCTCAGGTACAGATAGAAACCGTGGTGCTAAACGAGCATTTTGAAAATAGAAACTGTCGTGTAATATTTCGGATTTCAGATAGAGAAAACCAGCTATTAGCTGAGGCCGGGATGGAGAAGCCTATAGGGACTTTTAAAGAGGAAAAGTGGAAATGTACACTTGATATACTGCAACCTGAATTATGGTCACCGGAGACACCCTATCTATACAAAGTTGTAACAGAGGTGTACGAAGGAGAAGAATTGAGAGATATTAAGGAGACAAACTTTGGTGTACGTACACTGGCATTTGATTCAGACAGAGGATTTTTGTTAAACGGTCGGCCTTATGTCATTAAGGGCACCTGTAATCACCAGGATTTTGCGGGGGTGGGGGTAGCTCTGCCAGATAAAATAATTGAATATAAGCTGAAATTATTAAAAGAGATGAGTTGCAATGCTTACCGTTCCGCCCATCATCCGGCCACACCGGAACTACTTGATATCTGCGACAGAATAGGAATGCTGGTAATGGATGAAAACAGGAAACTGGACAGCTCAGAAACAGGTATTCGTGAACTAAGAGAGATGATTTATCGCGGGAGGAACCATGCTTGTATCTTTATGTGGAGTATGGAAAATGAGGAGATTCTGGAAGGCACCATAATGGGTGCCCGTATCCTGAAAACCCTATCAGCAGTAACCCATAGCATCGACCCCACAAGACCCGTAACAGCAGCTATGAACCACGGCTGGAATGATTGCGGCTATAGCGACGGGGTAGATGTGACAGGATACAATTACGGACAGAGAGAAGGGCAGGATATTCACGATCATATACTTTTTCCCGAGCGGTGTATGATAGGAAGTGAAAGTGCCAGCTGCACTGTTACAAGGGGGATTTATGAAAGAGATGACAAGCGTGGTTACTGTCCGGAATATGGTACCTATATTCCGGAGTGGAGCTGCTCGGTCGAAAAGGCGTGGACAGATGTGGCGGAACATTCCTTTTTATCAGGAGTTTTTATTTGGACAGGATTTGATTACAGAGGCGAACCCACACCATATGAGTGGCCGAATATCAATTCTCATTTTGGGATTATGGACACCTGTGGATTTCCAAAGGATAACTACTATTATCTCAAATCCCAATGGTGTGAAGAGCCGACTCTTCATATTCTTCCGCACTGGAACTGGAGTGGGGAGGAGGGCATCGAAAAGGATGTCTGGGTATATAGTAATCTGCTTCAGATCGAACTTTTTTTAAATGGAAAGAGCCTGGGGAAGAAGGTACGCAGGCCACATGGGCATCTGGAATGGAAGGTACCTTATGAAGCGGGAGAAATTCGTGCCGAAGGATATAGTAATGGTGAGTGGGTTATTACGGAAACTGTGGTGACTGCCGGAATGCCATATCAGATAAAAGCAGAAGCAGATAAAATGTATTTATCAGCCGATGGCAATGATGTTTCCTGCATCCGGATTTCTGTAACAGACAAATATGGAAATCCGATGCCTGTAGCAGATAATAAAATCACATTTTCAGTGAAAGGTGCAGCAAAGATAATAGGTACAGGAAATGGAGATCCAAGCAGCCATGAACCGGATAAAGCAATGGAAAAAAGTATGTTTTCAGGAAAATGTATGCTGATTATTCAGTCCAATGGAGAAGAGGGAGAGATTCTGGTAACTGCTTCTTCGAAAGGATTGAAGGATTGTATTATTACGTTAGCAGGGAAAGCTATATAGATCTTATGAACATCCTTATGATTATTTCAGGTCGGTATTTCAGTATCAACGTATTTCACATCAAACACTGCCTTGGAGTTATCTTTGATTTAAATTAAGTTATTCATATAGCTTGTTCATTCTATTTCTTCTGTTCCGCAAAATAATGTTTCACGGCATACAAATATTGTCTTTCAAATTCCACAATGGCTTTTTTGCTCACTTTTTTGAATGGGAGAAGCATATCGAATGCATGAAAACATTTCGGGTAGACATCAGTCTTTGCCTTCACACCGGCGTTCTTCAGGTTTTTGATATAAGTAAGCGTTTCACAGTAAAACGGATCATTATCACCTACAAAGGTATATGCAGGTGGCAAATCTGAATAATTGGTTTGCCTTGCAGGAGCAGCGTATGCAGGAACATTCCCTTGCCACAAATCACCCAGATATGCTTTCCAACCTTTATGATTGAGCTTTGTATTCCAAACAGGAGCGTGGTTATCACGAGAAGATTCAGTATCTCTGTCATCAATCATGGGATAAAGAGGCATCTGATATGCAATATTTATTTCACCCTTATCTCTGGCATACATACAGGTTGCAACTGTCAAACCGCCACCGGCGCTTTCACCGCCAATCATAATCTGACTGGTATTTATGCCTAATTCCTCCGCGTGTTCTTTTAAATATTTTAATGCTGTATAGCAATCTTCCAAGGCGGCAGGATAGGGAGCTGCTTTGGAGAGACGATATTCCGGAGTCACAACGACAGCACCGTATTTTTTCACAAGTCCTATTGCCCGAGAGATATAGAGCATCTTTGCCATTCCCGTAATATATCCGCCACCATGTATCCATAAAATTCCCGGAGTTTTATTCTTTGGCTTCACATTTACAGTAGGTTTCAGAATATATAGATCCATTTCTTTTTCGCCAGACAGAATCTGGATTTTTTTCATTGTATATTTTTTCATAGTATACCTTTACATTCTAGAGAGCGTTTTAAAATTGTTTTCTGGCAGTTGTGCGTCACATTCTGTGGGAGAATTTTCCCGAATGAAGGGTGCGCAGCGGGCTATGTAACCTGAATCCGGAGTGAATATGCCGCTGCGCATGCAGATGGCGGGAATGAATTTTCAAACACGCTCTAATATATCTTTCAGCATCATATTATATACCTCCACAAATTTCAGTTTAGTGCCACTGATTTCATGTACTTACATAACACATTATAAACTACCATATCGTTCTTGAAAAGGCTTGATTTTACGCTGGTTCTTCTTGCTGAACTGTAATGCTTCCATCCCCATGCATCTGTTACCATTTGGGGCTTACAGAAAGTGGAGGTGTGGAATTTCCTCCTTTACATAAAAAAAGCAGTACCGAAGTACCGCCCTAAGACTATTTTATATTGTATCGTTAATTAAAAATTGAATTCAGCTGTTTAAACAATGTTTTCACCCAATATTATTTTTGGCATTGTGGTTAAACAACGATTCCACCGTTTATAGAATTTCTCTATTCCAAGTTTTGATACTCTTGCATGAACTTCCTCATTTTCCAATACCCAATACAGGACATACGTTACCTTACCCACATTTCTTATAAGACGAACGGGTAATTCACCTTCTTTAACTGCATTAAAATCTTTTTGTCTATGAGTGCGTTTTATGTAGTGAACATCAATTACGCCCTCTTGCTGCTGATAAAATTCGGCAACTTCCTTCATTAACTGTTCTATTTCATCAATCTTAATTGTTCCTTCGTTGGTAGCGGTGATTATCTGCAAACCATTATAAGTAATTAGAAAATGTCTGACTTTTAATGTATTCAACTTTCTTATCTATGGACTCCAAAATATCTTTGAACTGAGTTACCATATGAAGGAAGAAACTTTAATAGAAAAACGGCCCTTTAAATTGTGAGGCCGTTTTTTTGATATATCCCTGAAAATGCCGCATTTACACGCGTTTCCAGGGATTTATTACTTTAAAAAAATGTTCTTGCGGCGGTTACAAGTCTAAGATTTTTCGCACGTCATACATTGGTCAGCGCTACGAGTTTTGAATTGCACACCTTTGTGCATAGACGGAAGTTGATATTGCTTCCGCTAAAAAGTATAAGAATAATTTAGCGGAAACCTCACGATCTCCGCCTATTATATTACTCCCTCTCGAAAGGCTCACCGCAATCCCCACAGATTACTTTGACCTCTCGCGTTGCCCCGATAATGGTGCCGCAGAAAAACATTTCCTCGGTTTTCTTTGCGATTTCAGATATTTGCAGCATGGTCGCGTCCTCCTCAAAGATATGTTGTATTGCTGTGAGTGATAGCTTACATATTACGGGTGGAAAAGCAAGCTTTAAAATACTTAAAACATATCTTTATTTTTAGAATATCCTGCTAGCAAAAAGCCCCGCCGGAGCTGGGCTATGAAATACCTGACGTATACGGAAATTGAGCTGAGAAATAAAACGCTCCTATGCTTTTGTATGCTAGCGGAGTGCGAGCTCAGGAAGTCTGTGACCTGACGGTAGGAGATATCCAGTTTTGTCAGGATAGAGCTGGAGTTAATGTTCATGGAAAAAAATACGAAGGATAGGCATACCTGCGGCTGCTTCAGATATGATAAAAAGGTATATTGCGCACAGAGGAATATCTGAGGATAAGAATCGGCATGTTTTTTAAGTCAGACCCATGAAAAGATGGCGGTTTCCTGTATAGAGGAAATCTATGCAAAGTATGTCAGTATAGCCAAACAGTAAAATCCTGGGATGTTCAGAAATAATTATATGCCGCGCTCAATGAAGCATACAACAGCGACCCATATGCTTGGAGAAGTTTTTCAGGAAACAATGAATCGCCAATTGAAAGCATGGAATGACAGATGGTTTCTCGAAGAAAATCCTGACAGATATGATAATAGGGAGAAAAGAATTATACCGGATTTTTTAAAGTGATTTTTACAACATTATGCTTGTGGCGTTTCGCAAATGCCTATTATATTCCAAAATATCAAAGGAGAGTAGGGGAAACGTATGTTTTTGGTGTTTTATTCTTAGGTGAAATATCTGGGAATTTATTCAATGTAATCATTTTTTCACCATGATATTCTACTTTAGAAATGTTTTTATTGCGTATATAAATTTTTTTATTCTCAGATTCTATAGTTATCCATATATTTTTACTTTTAATTTTATTCATAGGAATATTTTGATAATAACTACCGTCTGAAAGTGATAAATTAGCATAGGAGAATTCTAATATAGTATAACTTTCACTAAAACAAACCAAACCAATAACTTCAGATACTAATAATAGTATATATAGGATAATATAAATTAATGCATTCTTATCTTTATTATGAATAGATAAAAGAGAGGTAAGGGCAAACATTGGCATTACTATTACTAATATGTTTTTTCTTTTTCTTTTTAATAATCTAATTTTAACTCGTTTGTATTTTAGAATAATTCTACATGCTACAAGAAAAAAGTGCAATTGTTATAACATATAACAATATCTGGTTTATAATGATAGTTTTGAGATATACTGCAAGGATAGATTTTATAAATATATGAATAACAGAAATTACAAAAGAAGCAAGTATTGAATAACACATTATCCAGCCAAAAAAATATCCTCCTTTTTCTTTAGAATGTATCAACCATCCTTTTTCAGATTTCAAATTAATAAATAATTTTATTGCATATGCTAATATAGGAATTAAAACGGCTGTTATAATAGTATACAAAATATTTGGCATATTATTGTTTAAAAAAGTTTCAATATTTTTAATCATATGATATATTCTCCTTATTTAGTAATTATACTAGGTGTTTGATAAACACCGTAACCCATTGATTTTACTGGGTTTAGTTACTCGATTTATATAAATTTTCTCTCCAATGGTGATAAAATATAGGTAACGACACCAATACATCTCACAACCAAAGGAGGAGAAAATTTATGACTACTAAATACCATCAGATTTATTTGAGTGATATTTTTTCAGACTGTCAAAAAAACTCATCGATGATTCACCATCATTCTTCAGATCAGAAACAATTCTGAATACTGACCTGTTTTTTCTCCTTATATAGCGGAGAGTTATAAACACTCAATGCTAAAATTTACCTATAGTAATTATACGACATAAAAAAGGAAAATACCATATATTTACATACGATTTTGCTATAAAAAGAAGCCCACCTTTCGGCAGACTCCTTAATTAAGTCGTTATATTATGCATATTTTTATACTATCATTTTACCTATTTACTCACCTTAACCGTCTTGCTCTGTCCCTTACCCCTAAACAGTTTCGTGTATTTACTCACTTTGCTCTTAGGAACCTTGATCGTAGCCCAACTGTTTATCTTCTTCAGCGCAGACCCGCCAACCTTTTTCAACGCAGTTCCCTTAACCGTTATCTTTTTCAGGTTCTTACAGTTGTAAAATGCCTTGTTCCCAATGGTTTTAACCTTAGACGGAATAGTAATACTCTTTAATCCGGTACATCCCGAAAAAGCACTATTCCCGACAGTAGTTGTATTATTCCCCAACGTCACATTCGTCAGCCTCTTACATCCGTAGAACAGTTCATCTTTAACTGTCGTAACTCTAGTCGGTAACTTTACCTTTTTAAGATTGAAGCAGCCACGGAATGCAGCTTTCCCGATTTCATTGACTTTATTGCCGAATTTCAAGGTTGTAAGCGCTGAACAGTTGTAGAATGCTCTGTCTCCGATTGATGTAACATATTTGCCGATATTAACAGATTTAAGTTTCTTGTTTGATTTAAAAGCGTTCTTTGCGATACTTGTTACCGTAAAGTTGTAGGTGTTGAGTTTTACTGTAGCTGGAATCGTGAGTTTCGTTTTCTTGTTGTTTATTGGGGCGATTACTTGGACTGTGCCACCGTTTGAGCCTGATGTCAGGACTTTGTATCTGAAACTGCCTGAAATATATTCCTGTGTTACAAATGGTATAGCATAACTGCCGTTGTCTTGGAAACCTATTCCGTTGCTCTTTGCGTATGCCTGGACTCTGGAACCTTTGGATGCTGATAGTGTTACTGGGCATCCGTTAAATACTCCTGAACCGAGCTTAGCATTGCCGTTACGAACAATCACGCTACGAAGCCTCGTACATTGATTGAATGCATAACTACCGATTGATTGGATTGTTGATGGTAGAGTCATTGTTTGTAATCGAATGCAACCGTCAAAGGCATTACCTGCTATTGTGCGTACTCCTTCTTGCATTGTTACATTGAAGAGTCTACGACAGCCAGCAAAAGCGTTAGTTCCTATGGTTTGCATTGATCCGGGAATATTAATATCTGTTAATAAAATACAACCCTCAAAGGCATTTTCTCCTATAGTTTTCAAACTGTTAGGTAGATTAATCGTTGTCAATGCTTGACTATACCAAAAGGCATTTCTCCCGATTGAAGTTATTGTAGGTGGTAATTCTATTTTTGTTAGACTTGTACATGAGTTAAAAGTATTATCCTCAATGGTTTTGATTTTACTTGGTATTTTTATCTCTGTTATGCCCATATTAGAAAAGGCGCTTTTACCAATAAAAGTCAATCCCGCTGGAAGATTTAATTGTTTTACATTTGGAAGACTGGCTAAAGCGTATTCTTCGATTATTTTTAAAGTGTCAGGTAACTTCACATACATAATATCAATTCCACTTATTGCGTATTTACCAATGCGAGTAACTCCTTTAGGTATATCAATTCCCTCTATAGGATTAATATTTGCGAAAAGATAATCGCCAATACTAGTAACCCCTTCATTAATTATTAGTTTATAGTGTTTTCCGCGTCGTAAAGGATTTTCATATCTTCCACTTGTATCAAAACCATCTTGATCATAATTAAATGTATCTCCTGATCCTGAAATAATAGCTTCTTGAGTTTTTTCATTGATTGTAACGTGCACATTATTACCGATTTTGACAGTTTTTGTTTCTTCTTCTGCTTGAGCAGGTATTATGCATAAAACAAACAAAAACATAATAAGAAAAGCACTTGAAATTATTTTTTTCATACTTTCCACACTATTTTCCTCCCTTTCTTATAATTAAATTATAGATTAATAGGAAGGATTTTACAACTGTAAATTTATTTTTCTCTGAGAGTATACTCTAACGAATTAATCTTTTCAGTTAATTCGTTTATTTTTTGATCCTGTTGCTGTGCTACATATAGTATTGCAGGTATAATTACTTTTTCATTCCATTTCTCAGGACTGCTAACGATGTTTATAACCATGTAAATGTTGATCGCGTAGAAAAAAATATGATTAGAATTGGTATTCTGGAAGCCTAAATGGTGTAAATGTTAAAACTACGTTGTTTTACACCATATTTTACACCATTACACCGTGTAAATATATACCAGTTATAATATGTTGTGTAATTCTCAGAGGATATAAAGCCAGTAAATATCAGCATTTGAGGACTTATATGAAGATATATTATCTCTAGGAATCTTACACATGTGTAATCTAAGAGTCACCTCTATGCAAGGTAGCTATGTTATACTATACCCATCGAATGAAAGCCTGTTAAACATGCTTTAGAAAGGTGGATTTTAAAATGAATTTATTGGAAGTAAAGGAATTATACAAAACATACGGGAGCGGGGAGACTGCAGTGGAGGCGCTGAAAAATGTATCTTTTTCTGTCCCGAAGGGTCAGTTTGTAGCCGTGGTGGGTGAATCCGGATCAGGAAAAAGTACACTGCTGAATATGATTGGGGCTCTGGACACGCCTACCTCTGGATGTATTCAGATTGACGGAAGGGAAATTCTGGAGATGGATGATGAAAAGCTTACGATTTTCCGGAGGCGGAATATTGGATTTATATTTCAGGCTTTCAATCTGATTCCGGAGTTAACTGTTGAACAAAATATGATATTTCCCCTGCTTTTGGATTATAAAAAGCCGGATCAGGATTATGTGGAAGAATTGCTGTCGGTTTTGTCTTTAAAAGAAAGACGCAATCATTTACCTCGCCAATTATCCGGCGGACAGCAGCAGCGTGTCGCCATCGGGCGGGCGCTCATTACCCGTCCGATGATGATTCTGGCTGATGAACCAACAGGAAACCTGGATACGCAAAACAGCAGTGAAGTAATTTCCCTGCTTAAGTCAGCATCCAAGCGGTACAGCCAGACGATCCTGATGATTACCCACAACCGCAGTATAGCTTCCACAGCAGATCGGGTATTACGGGTATCGGACGGGGTACTCACTGATTTAGGGGGGTATGCAGAGTGAAAAGCTATCTTGGATTGATTTCTGAATATGCAAAAGTGCATAAAAAGAAGAATCGCTTAACCATCACCTGTATTGCCGTATCCGTACTGTTAGTTGTGGCAGTATTCGGCATGGCTGAAATGAGCGTGAAGACACAAATGAATGAACAGATTAAGACTTATGGTAATTATCATGCTGCGGTTATGAACCCCGATTCTAAAATTGCTACACAGATTGGTGAAAGACCGGATGTGGCAGTTTCCGGCTGGTTTTATGAAATTGAGAGCGGAAAAACCGGAGATGTGGAGGTACGTATTTCCGGCGGCGACGAGGCAATTTCCAGGGAGATGAATATGGAAGCCTCAGAAGGGCGTTTTCCAGAATCTCCGGAAGAAATAATGATGGACAGGTCAGCAATGCAGAAGCTGGGATATTCAGTGGGTGATTCGGCAGATATTACCCTGGCAGATGGAACTGTACGCCAGTTTAAAATTACTGGCATCAGCAGCGATTTTGTTTCCCTGAAGTCTTTTGACCGGCATGCCATTTACCTTACTACAGAAGGAATTTTAAGACTGTCAACTGGTGATGTGTATGGGGTATATTACATCCAGTTTAAAAAAGGTGCCAACATGCGCCAGGCGATACAGGAAATAAAAACAGATTATGGATTGTCCGATGATCAGGTAGGTACGAACCGGGTGCTGCTTGGTTTACTGGGACAGGGAAATGACAGTGGAATGTACCAGTTGTATCTTGTAGCAGGTATTTTGTTTGTGCTGATACTCTGTGCAGGTACTTTTATGATCTCCAGCAGCTTTACAATGCGGGTGACGGAGCGTGTACAGTTTTTCGGGATGATGCGCTGTCTGGGGGCGACGAAAAAGCAGGTAAAACGTTATGTGAGGCTGGAAGGGCTCCGCCTGTGTGCAGTTGGAATTCCAATTGGATTACTGGGTGGTACGCTTATGATGTGGGCGGCATCAGCTTACCTTAAATTTTTTAACGCAGCATTTTTTGCGGAAATGCCACTGTTTCAGATCAGTGTGCCTGCACTTTTAGCGGGTGCGGGTGTTGGTTTTCTGACGGTCATGCTGGCATCTAATACTCCATGTAAAAAAGCAGCAGGAGTTTCGCCTCAGGCAGCACTGACTGGCAGCGTAGGTGGAATGAAAGCAGCCGGAAAAGCGGCAAATACCCGTCTCTTTCATGTGGAGACCGGGATGGGGGTAAACCATGCGTTCCAGAGCGGCAAGAATACATTTTTACTTTCCGGATCATTTGCCATCAGTATTGTTTTATTCCTGTGTTTTACAGTTTTGATCACGTTTATGAACCATGCACTGAATCCCCTTCGGCCTTATGCTCCGGATATCAGTATACTGGCTGAAGAAAATGCACCGTCCATTAAGCATGACCTGGCCAAAGAAATCAGTGAATTGGATGGCGTCAAAAAAACATATGGCCGTATGTTTGCATACAACATTCCGGTAACCGGAAGAGATCACGTCAATACTGCTATGCTGATCTCTCATGAACAGTATCAGTTCGACTGGGTAGAAGATCAGCTGATTGAGGGAAATATAGAAGATGCGAAGGATGGAGACGGAGTTTTGGTCATATACTCGGAGGAACAGAACTGGCATGTGGGTGATTCGATCACCGTAAACTTACCAAAAGGTGAAACTTCATTGCGTGTTGCAGGCATCTTAGCAGATGCCCCTTATGACAGAGCTGCGGGGGAACAGGCTGTAATCTGTTCAGAAAATACGTTTACGTCGTTGACCGGAACCAGTGATTACACCATTATCGATGTACAGGTAAATGCAAATGCCCCCTCTGACCTGGATGAAAAAATCCGCCAAATAGCCGGGGGATCCCAGGTTTCATTGCTGGACAAACGGAGTGCGAACCAGGATGTGCAGGCAGCTTATCTGTCAATGTCGGTATTTGTGTATGGATTCTTAATGGTCATTGCTTTTGTAGCTCTGCTGAATATAGTAAATACAGTAAATGGCAGCGTTTCCAGCCGTATCAACCAATATGGAATGATGCGTGCGGTAGGTATGAGTGCCAGACAATTAAAGCGTATGGTTTGGGCAGAAGCTGCTTCTTATGCAGTGGTAGGAAGTCTGGCAGGATGTATATTAGGTATGTTATGTCACAAAATGGTATTTACCATGATGGTTACTGAAAACTGGGGAGTGGAGTGGCAGCCGCCGTTTCTGGTATTGGGGGTAACAATTGCAGCCTCTGCTCTTACGACATTTATAGCAGTCATTTCACCATCGAAAAAGATTGAGAAGCTGAGTATTGTAAATGTGGTTAATGCCCAGTAATAGAAAATAAATGTCTATATAACCGGTCTGATAGTTTCCAACGAGGACCGGTTATATTGAACTTTTCAAACGGTTTATAAGCTTAAAATATTATTCGTCTGGTAACACCATCTCAGATTGAGCTATAACGGTCACTTTCCCTTTACTGTCATAGATGTTAAAAGAAACCACACTAACGATTATCATAATGATATTTATCACAATTATACTAATAATTATACCTAGTACAATTTATGTTAAAAGTACCGTTGCGGCAAGCAACGCAGATTAACATGAGACGGCTGCAAATGAGCGTAATTATTTTATCATATCTCTTTGGATATTCCTACCGGTTTCTGATTGACAGGATTTTAATGCTATTATAAAATCAACCTATCGGTGGCTTAGTTATTATAGAGGTTAAAATATGGCAAGTTAACTATGCAGATAAGTTATCCTGTAGTTTCTGGAAATTATAAAATAGTGCTGGAATTATTAATAAAAATGAAATATACTGAAAAAAACAAATAGATTGGCATATTATGAGCAGCTCATAATGTGCCAGGTTTTTAAACAGCCTGTTTAAAAGGAGGAAAGTGTGAGAATGAAAACTTGTTATGTAATTGGCATAGCAGGAGGAACTGCCGGCGGGAAGTCTGCTTTTTGTGAGCAGCTTGCGGAATTTCTGGGAAAACAGGGATTAAAGGTAATAGACATACATATGGATGATTATTTCAAACCGGAGACTGAACGCCCTGTTTCTAAATCGCTGGTTAGCGGCAAAGAGTATATAGACGATAACCATCCGGATACTATGGATTTGAAAAGCGTGTATTCAGATCTGCTAATCCATATGGATTCCGGGGGATATGATGTTATTTTGATAGAAGGACTTTTGACGTTATGGGAGAAAAACATATTTGATATGCTTGATTTGAAACTTTATGTGGATTGTCCCGCAGACGAAAGAATCATCCGAAGATTGAGAAGAAACATGTCATGGGGCAAATCCTTTGAAGAAATTGCAGAAGTTTATCTGGAACTGGTCAGGTATCGCCATAATGAATACGTAGAACCGACAAAGTGGAAAGCCGACTTCATAATTAATGGAATGGCTGCTACGGAAAAGGCTGTTATCGGAATTGGACATATCGTTCGGGGTGAATTAGCCGGAGGTGAACAGATTGATTCGAATTGCCATTTGTGATGATGAGTCCGATTCTATTCACAGAAACGAGGAGATTTTACAGGAATGTATTAGCCAGATGAAATGCATTGCAGATATTATCACTTATTCCAATGGAGAGATGCTTTTATCGGATATATTAGAAGATGATTTTTTCTACGATTTGATTTTACTGGATATTGAGATGCCAAATATAAGCGGTATGGAGATTGTGCAGTCTATAAAACCTAAGCTGCCAAATATGCGGGTAATCTTTATCACTTCCCATATTAAGTATGCAATAGATAGTTTTGAGCTATCTATTTTCCGCTATGTGCCAAAAGATGATCTGGAGAAAAGGTTGACGTATGCAGTGACAGATGCTCTGAAATTAATTATGCTGGAGAGTAATAAAAATTATATAGTTTTGACGGCAAATCGTATGGAGAAAGTAAGATTTCAGGATATTCTTTATATTCAGAGAGTTGGAAAGAATTCTGCAATAACGACTTTCCATGGTGTCATAAAGGTGAGGAGAAGTCTTCAGACTGTTCATGAAGAACTGGATTCGGAAGAGTTTATTTTCGTTGAACGGGGATGTATCGTAAATCTGATACAAGTAACGCAAATAAAAAATAGTATGATTTATCTAAAGAATCAAATAGAATTACCAATCAGCAGATCCCATTTACAGGGGGTAAAAATTGCGCTGAATTCCTATTGGGGGAAACGTATATGATGAATTTCGTACTGAAATTTCTGATTTTGTTTATGAATATAGTCCTATGTATCAGCTGGAGTGAAATTTTGTTTACTGAGGAAAAAGGCAGAGCCTTATCATTTCCAAGATGTGCGGCAAGTGCTGGACTCGCTGTCTGTTTATGTCTATGGAAGAGTTTTTTCCAGATCTTTAAAGTGGAACAGCTTATTCTTGTCATAGCTGTTGCGGGATTATCAAAATATTTGTTACGGGTAAAGCCAAGACTTCTAATCTCTTCCGTCTGTTTATGTTTGAGTATAATATATTTGTTTGATACTGTGGTTTGGTTATTGTTAAAAGAATTTTTACAACTATCCCTAATTATGTGTGTATGTATCTGGATCAGCTTAAAAATCTTTTTTTATATCTGGATGTTGCTGTTTCCTGGAAATAAACGCATTTTAAAAGAAATAAAGCCTTACTATAATTCTATTTACGGAACGCCTATAGTTGGTTTTATGGGGATTTCATTTTTGAGTTACAAAACTTTTTCCATAGGTGACAAGTCTACGGTTTTTATTATTTGGGGAATCTTGCTTGCTGTGATCTTTTTGCGGATTTCTCTGGTGTACAGCCATATTAGATATCAAAAAGAAAAGGAATATATTTCAACAATTAATATGCAGAAAGAACTGCTTGAAAAAAACTATTCTGCTCTAAATCAGGCGTACGCTGTTAATGCTAAAATTTTTCATGATTTTCACAGACATTTAGAGATCATGCTGCAAATGGCAAATAAAAGCAAGGACACAGATATGGTAAAATATATTGAAAATCTAAGTGAACCGCTAAAAGAAATTGCGTCTGTTATATGGATCGGGGACGAAACCGTAGATTATATTATTAACAGCAGATATTCAAAGGCTAAAGAAAAAGGTATCCAAATGGAGATGAATATTGAGTTTCCCAATAATACAAATATCCGGCCCAATGATCTATGTACCATACTCTCGAACCTTTTAGACAATGCAATCGAGGCATGTGAAAGAGCGGCAGGAATGGGAACGCAGGAGTCTTCCTTTATTTATCTGACCATCAGACGCATTCAGAATATATTGATTATAAAGTTGGAAAACAGCAGCCTTCAGCCGGAATACAACAGTGATGGGGAACGAAATACAGCAAAAGAAGATAAGACACTGCATGGGTACGGGATGAAAAATATTGAATCGGCTGTTTTAAAATATGATGGGGTGCTGCAGTCCTCATACGAAGAGCACATTTATCGTACGATCATTACACTTTCCTTTGAGGGGGTTAAAATCGGGTAATTCAATATAAATGCTTCTCTATTATAATCACGGATTCCTGATTTTCCCCAATCATTTCAACGGATACTTTATGAACGATGGTACTAAACGAGTCCATATTTTTGAAATCTGGAAATACCATAATTGTTCTTAAGTTCATAAAGTGCTCCGTAACTTTGCATTTGATTATTAGTATTTATTGTATCAGGAATTATTTGTAATACGCAAAAATTCATCTGCCATCGCTTCCGGTGATTCTTTCGCCCCACCTTCCAGCCAGCACAGCACCATGTTGTAAAATGCCCCGGCATGGTAATATAGTTCATATTTCAGGATGGAACTTGCGGGCATATCTCCATGTGCTTCAATCACACAGTCTGTGACCACATCAAGCAGGGAAATTGAAGATTTTGCACGGTGAAAAGCCAGGATAAGTGCTGCGTGTTCTCCATAAAACCGAAACTTGTAACGCATCAGCTCCCAACTATGAAAGTCTTCCACCGGGGAGGGACTTCCCTCGTGGTAGCTGAGTGTCATTTGATGGAGCCCATACTCAACAAGTTCCTCAATTGATTTGAAATTACGATAAAAAGAAGCCCGGGCTACGCCGGAGTCTTTAATTAATTCTGTTACTGTAATTTTAGACCAGTCTTTGTATTGCATGAGGGCAATCAGTGCGGACAGCAGCCGGTCTTTCACTAACTGATTTGCTATTTTTCTCTTGTCCATGAAACATTTCTCCTTATTTTGTATCAGGTTGGATAGTTGACAGGAAGGATTGATGTGATACAATTTATATCATATTAAACGTTTCTATAAATGTCAAGAGGAGGAAAATATGATTTTCTATTTTAGCGGAACCGGGAACAGTCAATTAGCGGCTAAGATGATTGCTGAAACCACCAGTGATGAGATGATTTCCATTAATAACTGTTTGAAGAAGGGTAAAAAAAATACGTTCCAATCAAAAAAGCCCCTGGTGTTTGTAACGCCAACTTATGCCTGGCGTATGCCAAAAGTGGTGGAACAATGGATTGATGAGACTGATTTCGCGGGAAATCGAAATGCCTATTTTGTTCTTACCTGCGATGGCAGCAGCGGAAATGCAAATGCTTACGCAAAAAAGATCTGCAAAGAAAAAAAGATGCAATTTAATGGAATTGCTTCGATCCCTATGCCGGAGAATTATGTGGCGATGTTCCCAACACCTAGTGAACAGGAATGTAAAAATATTGTAGAAGCTGCGAAACCGGCAATTTCAAAACTTGCCATACAGATACAAAAAGGAGAAAAATTCCCGGAACCGGCAATATCGTTTCGAGACAAAATATTAAGCGGTCCGGTTAATGGTATATATTATCCACTCCTTGTACATGACAGGGGATTCACTGCATCCAGTGAATGTATTTCCTGTGGAAAATGCGCCCGCAGGTGCCCTTTAAACAATATTGTTATGATAAATGGCAAACCTTTATGGAAAGGAAATTGTACCCATTGCATGGCATGTATCGCAGGATGTCCGGTAGAGGCTATTGAATATAAGAAGTCTTCAAAAGGCCGGCATCGCCATTACATTATGGAAGAATGAAATAATTAGAAAGTATGATAGGGAAAGGTAGATTGTATTATGAAAGAGCATAGAATTGAGGTAGACACTGCAAAGTGTATCGGATGCGGTATGTGCCGCAGAGATTGTCCGGCAAGCAATATTTCAATTACAAATAAAAAAGCGGTTATTGAATCCCAGGCATGCATCAAGTGCGGGCATTGTGTCGCTGTCTGTCCCAAGGCGGCAGTTTCCATGACGGGTTTTGATGAGCCGCCAATGGAAATTAAAAAGCCCACTGTATTAGATCCGCAGCAATTACTGGATGCTATCAGAACCAGAAGAACCATACGGCAGTTTAAAAATCAGCCGGTTGCTCCAGAAGTGATTGCACAGATTATAGAGGCCGGGCGCTTGACGCCAAGCGGGGAAAATGCACAGGATGTATCCTATATCGTGTTAAAGGACCACATAGAGCGTTATGAAAAAATGGCAGTCCGTTTTTTTAGAAGGCTGCTGCCATTTGCTCGGCTTGTGAATCCCATGGCAAAAAATAAGGAAATTGATGACCACTTCTTCTTTAATAAGGCACCGGCTGTAATTGTGATTGTGGCGAAAGATGAAATAAACGGAGCACTTGCCGCCTCTAACATGGCTCTTATGGCAGAGGCCAACGGATTGGGTGTGCTATACAGCGGCTTCTTCTGCATGGCTGCAAATATGTCCCATTCATTACGCAAGGCACTTGGCTTAAAACGCAAAAACAGAGTTATCGCTACGCTGGTTCTGGGGTATTCGGGAGTAACATATCACCGAACTGCACAGAAAGAGACAGCGAAGATACGTTTTTTGTAGTTTCATACATTTCTATTCATTTCTCACAGTGAAAGACAAGGGAAAGTTAAATTAAGGCTGTTTCAGACAGCCTTTTTTTTATGAATTAATACGGCTCAGATAAAAGCGGAGTACCTGAACCGCTATAGAGCGAATGGCTCTCCACATAAATAAAGTATACAGATAAGCATTATCCCTATAAAATAAGGTTAATTAAGATAAAATAAAAATTAGTTTAAGGTTTATAGGTTATTATATTTATATTAATCAAGTCTTCATGGAATCATACTCTTGATAATTGATCGCCAGTCTTATGAAAAACGAAAAGGAGAGTACAAATGAATGAGAATATTTTAAAACTCTATGAATTTCTAACGGTCTTAACCCCCCTTTTAATCCTTAACATAATAAGAAATAAACAATATAAGAAAAAAGGCATTGCAGGTACAAAGAGTTATTTTGTTCTGCTTCTCCTATTTACATGTTATATTTATGCAGTCTTTTATCTTACCGGGGCAGGTACGCTGTTCGATTTAAAGATGTATGGAATAGAGGTACGGGCAAATGAGGTCAATTTATTACCATTTTCTAAGAATATAGATCTCTCGGGTTATCTGCTGAATATCCTGCTGTTTGTTCCGCTTGGATTTTTGATGCCTGTCATATGGCCGAAAACCGGGAAGTTCCCGCATATGCTGTTATATGGATTTTGTTTTTCCCTGCTGATTGAGATCAGCCAGTTGTGCAACCATAGGCGAACGGATGTGGATGATCTGATTATGAATACACTTGGTACAATCTTAGGTTATCTATTATTTTTATTCTTTATTAAAATTACTAAATGGGATCATAAGCGTTCAGATTATAGCAGATACGAACCGATTATCTATATGGGTGTTATGTTTCTTGGAAGGTTTTTATTATTTAATGAGTTTGGATTAGTGAAGATACTTTACAATATCTGATCTGGCTTTCATTTTGTAATTAACAGAGGAGGGAAAATAATGGATAGTAAAATTTTATTAGTTGATGATGAAAAAGATATAACAGATCTAATAGAGGAAGTCTTAAAAGGTGATGGATTTCGAAATATAAGAAAGGCATATAACGGCAGGGACGCCGTGAACCTGTGCAAATGTTTTGAACCGGACGTGGTCATACTTGATATTATGCTGCCGGATTTGGACGGTATCGAAGTATGTAAGCAAATCCGCAGTTTTTCTTATTGCTCTATTTTATTTTTATCTTCTAAAAATGATGATATAGACAAGATACTGGGATTATCCAACGGCGGAGATGACTATATTACAAAGCCGTTCAGCCCCAGAGAAATCTCTTTCCGTGTGCAGGCACAATTACGCAGGCAGCGATATTGCGCCTGCACTTCTAAGGCAAATCATATGGTATATACGGCGGGTGGACTGAGTGTGGATATGGAATGCAACCATGCCTATAATTCAGGAAAAGAACTGAATTTAACGGGAAGGGAATTCTTACTGCTTTCATTTCTTGTACAAAATAAGAATAAAATCATAAGCAAAGAACGCCTTTATGAGCAGATCTGGGGTGAATACAGCAGTATTTGTGATAATACGATAATGGTCCATATCAGGCATCTGAGAGAAAAAATAGAAACAAACCCTTCAGAACCAAAGCAATTGATTACGATAAAAGGGTTAGGATATAAACTTCTGGAAAGAGTGGAATAGATGGGGAAATCTGGTTATAGAACAATATTGCGGACGTACGTTGCCTTTTTTCTTGTCATTTTTATTCTGATGCTAGCCGGAATAGGCATTTGCGATTCCCTGATTACGGTCCGGCAGCCAAATGGTACATATATCAGGAGCGATTTTCCAAAAACATATACGGAAGATTTTGCGGATCAGATTATTTTTATTAATGATAAACCACGTATAAAACAATCCGCAATGGTACAGCTTCAGGAACAGAAATTGTGGATGCAGGTATTGGACGGGGAGGGGAACAGGGTTTATGGTTTCCAGGAACCGGAAAATCAGCAAAATCATTATACCAATGCGGAACTGTTGAGATTATCCGGTCAGGGATATGTAACAGATGGAACGGTATATCTGGGAACCGTAACAAACAAGACGGATGAGTTTATTTACATCATACATTTTCCTGTTTCCATCTCAACTGTAACGATGTTTCTTGATGGGAGCAAATTTACTGGGGGAAAAACGATTATACTTTCTGCAGCAGGTATTTGTTTTTAATCATATTGATTTCCGGAATCGGATATGGGTATTGGGTAACGAAATTCATTTCCAGGATAACAGTGGCAGTGGGTGATATTGCAAAGAGGGAGTATCTGCCCATTAAAAAGAATGGAACATTTTCGGATGTTTATAAGAGCTTGAATACCCTTGATGAACAAGTTCATGCCAGTGATGCGATACAGAAGAAAACAGATATCATGCGGGAAGAGTGGATTACAAATATAACCCATGACTTGAAAACGCCGCTGGCACCAATCAAAGGATATGCGGAACTTCTGGCACATGACGGGCAACTTCCTTCTCAGGTACAAATACAAAAATATGCTTCTATTATGCTTCGGAATATAGAATATGCAAACACGCTGGTTAATGATTTGAAGTTAACGTATCAACTGGAAAATGGGATGCTGCCCTTTCAACGGCAAAATGATAATCTGATCAGATTTCTAAAGGAGTTATCCATAGATATTTTAAACTCACCTGAATATGCATCCAATGCAATTGTTTTTGACAGTGGTATTTCCGACCTGAGATTTGACTTTGATCATCAACTGTTGAAGAGGGCATTTAGCAATCTGATTATAAATGCATTTGTACATGGAAACTGCAATACGAAAGTGGAGATACATATTACAATAGATGAAAATATCGGGATTCTCCTTTCCGATGACGGAGAGGGTATGACGGAGGAACAAGTGTCCAATCTGTTTCAGCGGTATTACCGGGGAACCAATACAGCGCAAAAGACGGAAGGTACCGGACTGGGTCTGGCAATAGCCAGGCAGATCGTAGAAATACATGGAGGAACAATTATCGTGAAAAGTTCGCTGGGAACAGGTACAGTGTTTCATATTTCTTTTCCGAAATATTAGAAAAGCTGGGTATTAAGGATAAATAAGGTTCAATGAAAGTGTGATTAAGGTTGACAGGTTATCATGTATTTATGGTAGCTGTCAACCTTTTTTCTGTTGAAGGTGAAACCTATTTTTTAAAAATTTTAGAACGACAAAAAATTGAAAATTAGAGAGAAAGCAGGTGTAAAATTGAAAATTATTTTAAAGTATGTTTTCACGAATGTAAAAGAACGTAAAACCAGAACCGCAGTTATGCTGCTATCCATTGTATTGTCAACCATGTTGCTGTTTGTTTCATTTTCTATCGGTTCCTCTTACGAAAGTGCCCAAAGAAAAATGGCAAGGGGAAAGGCTGGAACGGCAACTATATCGGTCCAAAGTGCGGATTCAGGCGTATTAGCCAGAATGGAAGATATCCCTGATTTAGATGAGATACAATCAATAGCAGGAATATTAGAGAGTTCGGCTATTTACCATAAAAATGGCTATTTTGAATCTTTTGACCTGATCTCGTCGGATTTGGAACAATTGAAACAGATTAATGAACCGCGCTTGTTAAATGGTAATGAGATCTCTGATTTTACAGGAGACAAAATTATTTTGCCGGATCGTTTTACATCAAAGTATAACATAAATCAGGGGGATTCCATCACTTTGGATATCAGAGGAAAATCCTATACATTTGAAGTGGCGGACATTGCGGCATATGATACCGTATTTTTAAGACACACCCGTGGCACAACTGCATTGCTGCCCTGGGGTACCCTGGCTGAGATAATGAAGCAAGCCGGCGGCTATACGGAAATTTTGATTGAACAAAAAGAAGGTATTGACACAGAAAGTCTGATCAATAAATTGTCAGAACAGCTTCCCACTGGAAAATATCGAGTCAGCAATACGGTAAATGAAGCTCAGATTGTCTCCGGTGCCAGACAGAAAACAATGCCATTCTTTTTAATCAGCTTCTTTTCATTGACGATGAGCGTTTTTATTATCTTCAGCAGTTATAAAGTGATTACATTAGAGCGCCTTCCAATCATAGGAACTTTTCGCAGCATTGGAGCAAATGAGAAAACTGTCAAGAAAATTCTTATGATGGAAAGTATCCTGTATGGGTGTTTCGGAGGATTACTTGGGATTCCTAGTGGTATTGTGGTACTTAATATTATGCTGCAAGGATTGGGCCAGTCGCTGGATCAGGGAATATCTATACCTGCGGTAATAGCGCCTGTGGGAGTTGTGGTATCTGTAGCAGTTTCTATTATTGCATCATTGCTCAGTGCATATATACCGGTCAAACGCGCCAGCCGTCTTCCAATAAAGGATGTGGTTTTAGGAACAGTAGAGGAAAAGAATGTTTCAAACAGTACAGTTTTAATTTTGGGCATTGTTATGCTAATTGCATCTGTTATACTGCCGCAAATAGCAACGGGCAATGCGCTATATATAGCTGGCGGATTTTCTCTGCTGGGATTAATAGCGGCTGCTATTATACTCATCCCGCTGTTTACCGATCTGGCATCCGCATTTTTTGAGATAATTTACGAAAAAATATGGGGAAACGAGGGAAAACTTGCTGCCAGGAATATGAAGAAGAATAAAAATATCACACAGAATATTACGTTACTGTTTATCAGTATTTCAGCAGTAATTGCAATCAGTGTAGTGGGGGATTTTGTTAAGACTTATGTAGGAGATGTGTTTCGTGATGCCGAATTGCAGGGGTTTGCAGATGGTGAAATGAATCAGGAATTTATAGATCAGGTAGAACAGATGGAGGGGATTGAAAAAGTATTGCCTCTTTATGTGATGGATCATGAAATTTCCTGCAAAAATATGACATTTACAAGGGTAGAAGGCACCGATGACATTGAGACATATAGCTCCATGTTAGCGATCAATTATACAGATCCGGAAATGAAGGAACAGGCGGCAGAAGCATTTAGAGAGAAGCGGTCAATCATTTTAAATGAAGATACCATTAAGGTGCTGGACTGTGATGTTGGTGATACAATTCAGCTGTCAAACGGAAATAGAGATGTACCGTATACAATTGCCGGCAGTTTTAAATCCCGCGCAAGCGATGTTCAGGCTGTAATACCATCCGCTTATGCAGCTGAGGATTTTAGCCAGTCCGTCTTTGGATTTATGGCGTATACTGCAGCCGATCCGGATGCCATTATGATTCAGGTGAGAGAACTATTCGGCGATACATGGAACTGGAGCCGGACGGTTGAAGAATTTAATAATGATTCGCTAAGCACCATCGGCGGATTCTTAGCGCCTATGAACTATATGACTTATTTTATACTCTTGCTTGCGGCAATCGGCATCATAAATAATCTGTTGATTAACTATATACAAAAGCGGCGGTCTATCGCCATGTATAAGTCTGTGGGGCAAAGTAACAGGCAAAATATTAAAATGACGATGATTGAAGGACTTACTTCCGGATTTCTGGGGGCAGTCATTGGAATGGCCATATCCGCAATGGAAATTCAGACAATTTTCATAGTTGCGGGTCCAAAGATTTCCATGATGCCCAAGCTGGATTTTAAAACATTTCTTCTGGCTGGAATCTTAGGAATCGCTGTTACTCTCATTGGCTCGGCAGTGCCGATTATAAAAAGCAAGAACATGAAAATAGTAGAAGAGATAAAATTTGAATAACAACTTACCAGGAGGTATCATCATGAGCAGGAAATATCAAAACAAGGCAATTGAAGCAGTAGACGTTATAAAGGAATTTCAAGTTGGAGGTACAACAAACAGGATTTTAAAAAGTCTGTCTTTAGAGGTGATGCAGGGAGAATTTGTATCTATCATGGGGCAGTCCGGTTCAGGAAAAAGTACTCTATTATATATTCTGGGCGGTCTGGATAAGCCATCAAAGGGAAAAGTGCTGATGAACGGGACCGATATCTCTCATTTTAATGATGACAAAATGAGTATAATCCGGCGCAGAAATATAGGATTTGTATTTCAGTTTTATAATCTGATACCAAATCTGAATGTGGAGGAAAATATTATGCTGCCGCTTTTACTGGACGGTAAAAAAATGAAAGAATATAAAGGGCAGTTAGATAAAATATTAGGGATCGTGGGACTGGATGACAGGCGGAAACATACACCCCGGGAACTGTCAGGAGGCCAGCAGCAGCGTGTGGCTATTGCACGTGCTTTAATCGGAAACCCAGAAATTCTGTTTGCCGATGAACCTACCGGGAACCTGGACAGTAAAACGGGGGCGGAAATTATGGAGCTGCTGAGAGAAATAAACCATAAAATCGGTCAGACTATTATTATGGTAACGCATTCACAGGAAGCGGCCAGGTGCAGTGACCGGATTATAATGGTGCAGGACGGGGTGATCGTGGAAAATAGCTGACTTTCAGAAATACGAATCTTTCCATGCAGGATTGAGGAATCAGGTTTTCACCTGCTCTCTGTCTAAAACCGGCATAACTGCATGCAGATAGGGAACGGCAAATTCTTCCGTTAAGATCCAGTCCGCTACCTTATCTTTGGTCAGGATAACAGGCATGCGGTTATGAATGTCAGCCATGGAATTGTTTGCCTCTGTGGTCAGGATGACAAACCGTTTTTCTTCTTTAAATACATTGTAGATTCCCGCCATATAAAGCGTTTTTTGCCCGGGAAGGGTAAAACGATATTTTCTCTTACTGCCATCCTGGGCCCATTCATAGAAACCGGTACTGGGGACGACACATCTTCTGGAATGGAGACTTTCCCGAAAGGTTCTTTTTTCTTCAGCCGTTTCAGACCTGGCATTGATAATGACTCCCTTTGTTCTGAAGTTCGGAAAGCCCCATATTGAAAGATCGGTATCAATTTGACTGTTTTCGGCTTTTAAAACAGGTGCTGTATTAGTTGGGAATATTTCACCCCGCTTCATATTATTTTCCGGATACCTTGCAGTTATATTCTGCACAATTCTCATGATTTCCTGATTGTCCTCTTCTGTAAACAAACTATATCTTCCACACATTAAAATTTTCCCTCCACAAACCAATTTGGATTTTCATAAAACAGATAAGCCTGGTGCCCGCCGATAGCTATGGTATACCGCATACCCTGACCACCGGCTTTTAGAGAAGCCGCCCGTCTGATATCTATAATTTTGTCGATGGTATATATATGGCCATCTTCCCACAGGATACTCAGCGGTGTAATGGTACCGTCTGTTCCAAAGCGGGCAGTTACTTCTACAAATATTTTCTTTGTCATACGTTTACCTCAATATAGAGCGTGTTGTGTTATCGCTGTTCAGTTCTGCTATACGCCTTCCAAACCAATGCCCTGGTCCGCCCCCTTCTCTTTCCGAGATAGCATTCGTTGATACAAAGCTGGTTTTCTCAGCATGATGGCCCCCCGGGGTTGTGGCATGCCGGACACGATTGGTGTAAAGCAACTGATATTGAGAACGGAATTTGTTTTTCATTCTGTAACCAGAAAAAGGAGCAAACTTCCATCTTCTTTTACGCAAACAGCCGAAACGTACTGCGCAGCATCCAATAAAGAACAGACTGCCACAGCCCAGGGGCTCCAACCCGCTGAGAAAACCAGCTTTGTATCAACGAATGCTATCTCGGAAAGATGGGTGTGGGAAACTGGTATGGGCGGAGGAAGCGTAGAGCAGAGCTGAGTATTTACTTACCTTTCCGGAGTGTTTTTTGGCGGTATAGTATTCGACTGGCTCCCATCGGATACTAAGCGGGTACTGAACCGAGAAATGCATCAGGATTTCTCGGTGAATACCCGCGTGCCSRCCAAAAAGCGACTTCGGAAAGGTTAGAAAATACCAGTTCTGCGSCCAGCTGACGGAGCCC
>NZ_JNGB01000246.1:0-2210 GCF_001029355.1 Robinsoniella sp. RHS | reverse complement strand
GTAATTTTTCAATATCTGCATAACGGCCTGCCGGTGCAAGTCCTGCATATACTGCTAAAGCATTGGCACGGTCATCTGCTTTTCCGCTTCCGGTACTTCTGTAATAAGCATTTTTCGATTTGTCCCAGAATGCTTTATCAAACTTAGACTTAATGCTGTACATACGATCTTCCAGGAACTCAATATCTGCTGCTGGTTTACCCAGGGTCTGGGCCATGTTTAATACACTTTGCGCAGCTATGTAATACCATTCCTGTTCTATAATTTTACCATCCGGATTATTTCCCCAGTCCATCCAGTCCCAGGTTCCGCCTCTGTGGGATACAAATCCATCCGATTCAAGGCTCCAAAGCTTCAGATAAGCCAATAAAGAATCGTATCCGTCAGTCATAGGCTGCGCATCACCGGAATACATGTAGTACTGCCAGAAGGACATAACCCCTGCCAGTGCCTGCATTGGAAGTTCGGAAATAGCATCAATTCCATTTGGAGCTGTCGTAGGCAGCTGTCCTGCCGCATTCTTCCATCCAAGTACCTGGTTTAATGCTTTTTTGTAAAGAAGTCCTGCGTTGCTGTCCATAGCGTAGAATGCCATCTGCATTTCATTTACGGCATCTCCCCACCACTGTGCTCTTTCTCTGTCCGGGCAGTCCATGTAGTTGTCTCTCATGGTTACTAACAGGGTATCATAAGACTTTTTATACAATAAGTTTAAGTCCTCATCCTCGCTTGTGAAGCTGCCAACCGGTTCCGTGTTATAAGTAGACGGGCGGAATCCTAATTCCAAAACTTCGACTGATTCCGGAATTTCGAAGTAAACATCATATCCGTTTACCCATCCCAGTGCTTCAAATTCCTGTTCTCCATCTTTTGTGATGTAGGCATGTCTCACTGAGTTTCCATTTCCTGCCGGCTCTTTCCAGGTATCGGTATACATATCGATACGTTTGCCGGCTGCTGATTTCACTTTGAGATAAGGTGTACCCTGAAGATTTGTTGCATTTCGGATGGTGTAGCGTTTTACACCTTCTCCAAGTTTTACCGTACCTGCCTGAATGATTGCATTTGTCTGAGATAAATAGTGATCCCCATTTTCATCTTCTTTAATTTGAGGATCAACAGCGCCGGAAAGTTTCTTAAACTGTGTCATACGCTTTCCAAGCTTATCCTTATCAAAGTTATCCTTGAACAGCACTGTGCTGTTATCTGCGGATTTTACTTCCAGGCTGTAAATACGTACTTTTTCCATATTGTCATTTCGAAAGCCAATGGAACCGCCTTTTAATGCTGTTGTATTAACTCTTTCCATAACAGCGCCATCTACAGTCGCATCAAATCCGTTAGCATCCACGCTTACAGTCATGGTGTGCTTTGTATTAAAACGCTTGTCTCCCGGAATTAAACTGCTGATATCATATGGGCCTTTTACATCCCATCCGCCATTAATATGAATATGAGGTTTATAATTCGCATAATCCTTGCTTTGCATACCATTTAAATCCGCCATACTTACCTGAGGCATATAAAAGTTATTATCATCTTTCATATTAACAGCAAGTCCCATGGAACCTGCAAATGGGGCATTTGACCCTGTTGTTGAAAGAGGATCTACCATAAATGTTAAAGATACGTTGTATTCATCCGGCAGTTCCAATGCAGTAAATACATCATTTGCGGAAGAATCTATATATTCTTTTTTCCAGGTACCTGTTCCATCTGTACCGTCTGCGGTGTATCTCACTACATCATCCACCTTCAGCTGGGGAATCGGACGTTCCCAAAGATCATTATAAGGAGCTTCTCCTGCTTTTGCCTGAATCACGGCATTTTCCCATTTGGAATCGTTAAACTCTGTTCCCTGCCAGCCTGTCAGTTCTGCATTGGCATCGTACATAATATTGGGTTCCGCCAGCCTGTAGTTGGAATCCATATCATGCTTTCCATAAGCAGGATCTTTCACTGCTTTCCAGCTGGTATCGCTGACAATTTTTGTTCCTTCTTTCAGTGCACCTTCTCCAAAGTCAGCGTCAAATAAGAAGCCCGGCTTACCGGAATCTTTGAATCCGTAACCGCTTTTACCAAAGTAGACAACCTGCACGGCAATCGTGTTCTTGCCTTCTTTCAGGAATTTGGCGATATCTTCTTTGTCATAATACATGTCTGATCTGTTCGGTCCGGTTTTTACCATACCTTCAAATACTGCCATTTCA
>NZ_JNGB01000040.1:0-28717 GCF_001029355.1 Robinsoniella sp. RHS | reverse complement strand
TAGGATTTTCAAAGTACACCGGCAGGGTCTGCTCTGCACTTACTTCAATTGTATTTACCGGTGGCTTTATCTGATCAAAATTCTCATAATCCTGTCCCCAGAAAATATTTCCGCTTCGCCTGTTGTATTCTTCAATCGTTTTATATTTTACTTTCAGATAATCTGAAAATTTACTTTTACATACCGGACAATGACAGCGTCCGGATGCTTCCTGCGCTGGTTCATTGTCGATCTGAAATCCGGAAACATATGGATTTTTCCCAAAACGTCTGCCGATTTCCTCTGTGATTTTCACGGAATACTCCCGATAGACCGGATTATTGTAACAATAGAATCTCCGTCCACCAAAAGGCCTGACTTCCCCTCTGTTATCCACATAGAGAACCTCAGGATGTGCATAAACCAGCCATGCCGGCGGGCATGCAGTCGGTGTGCAGATAATACTGCTGATCCCTGCTTCACCTAATTCCATGACTACTTCTTCCAGCCAGTCAAACTGATATTCTCCCGGTTCCGGCTCCATTTTACACCATGCAAATTCACCCATACGAACCGTGTTAATACCGGATTCCTTTAATAGTTTCAGGTCATGCTGTAATTCTTCCTTTGTTTTATGTTCAGGATAATACGCTACACCATACTGCATTTTCTATTCCTCCTACTCTGTTCTCCATAAATAGCACCAGCCGGCTTGTAAAAGCGGTTTTTCTTTCACACTTTCCCCGTGAATCGCGCAAGCTGGCTTGTGCGATTCCTAATATGTAGTGTGAACAAAGTTCGCACTGTGAAAGTGGGTTTCCTTTCACACTTTTCCTGTAAAATAGATTTCTGCCGCCTCGGCCTCTTTCACTTCTTCTTTTAAAGTAAGTACTACAATGGTATCAACTTCCGGTTCCCGGATACTGCTTAGATCAATCCGTACCCCCACATCATCCTGTACAAATGGAAGTGCATCTCCATGAAGAAGTGCTGCATTTTCAACATGATACTCCTGTAATGGAACCTGTTCCCTGGCAAATGCTTTTGTATCCAGCACATGCAGATAGATTTTATTTGCTTTGCTGGTAGTTCCATATACGTTATCTACCGGTTCAACAGGGCCCCCTCTGGTTCCATAGACTGCTTCGCCGTTTATCTTTAACCATGCTCCGATTTCCCGCATTCTGGTTTTCACCTCTTCTGAGAGCTTCCCATTTTTATCCGGTCCTACGTTCAGAAGCAGATTCCCATCCCTGCAGATTACATCTACCAGCATTTTTTTCAGCCAGTCAAAATCGGATACCGGATCTTCTGCCATCCATCCCCAGGAACTGCCGCTGCAGACACACATATTTTTCTCCCAGGGTACCGGAAGAATTTTACCGCTGATCTCGTGGGAACCCTCATCGCAATAAAAGTCTCCTTCATATCCGGAACGTGGATTTAATAAAGTTTTTGGATTATATTTACGAACCACTTTATTTAAATTTACCGGCTCCCAGAACCATGCACTGGAGGTGTCACTGCCTTTGTGGGCAAGCCATCCGCCATCGTACCACATAATATCAATGGGACCGTATTTGCTGCAAAGTTCCTCCACTTGTCCGTAACACTGGTCTTTCATCAGTTTTGCATTATCCGGCAATCCTTCCGGGTCAAAATATCCCGGAAATCTCCAGTCCATTGGCGAATAATACAGTCCTACACGAAGGCCCGCTTCTCTTGCCGCATCCGTATATTCTTTTACAAAATCTCTTTTCGATCCTGTATTGTAACTGGTAAATCCCTCAAAGCTTGCAGGACTGTCCCAGAGCGCAAAACCATCATGGTGCCTGGTAACCATTACCATATACTTTGCCCCGAAATCTTTTGCCAGATCTGTCCATTCCGTCATAGAAAAATTCTCCGGGTTGAATTCCTGCGCCAGTCCCTCATATTCTTCTTTTGGAATCTGTTCATTAAATCTTGCCCACTCCCCTCTTCCAAGTATGGAATAAAGGCCCCAGTGAACGAACATACCTACTTTTGCATCTCTCCACCATTGTAAATCCTCCGGCGGTAATTTCAGTTCCGGGCATTTTACCCCCCCTAAACTTTTTAAATTTATACTGCTTTTCAGCATAGAGCGCAATTCTGCGCCCGTCATCTCTCTTGGTGTTTTTGAACCCATTTTTATTCCTCCTATTCTTCGTATAACCAGTCCAGGGTATCCAGTCCCTCACCGCCCAGGTTGGCATTTCTGGGTTTTAATACCGTATCAGCAGCTACGACACCGGCGAGCATGAATGCTCCGGTTCCAAAATAAATTTCATGAACTCCTTTTTCATACCGGTAAGCATGAATGTTAATTGGCGGGCAAGCCTCTGCCTTAATGGCATTTGCATAGACTACCGTCAGCCCTCCCCTGTCATCTGCGTGGGTGTTAGTTTCAAGATCCGGCAGCTGCAGCCACTCTACCCCCTTGGCATTCATATATCCAATCAGTACATAAGAATCCTGTGGCAGATCCAGTTTTACGGTTACCCCTTCTTCAATCGCTGCTCCCAGTCCCATACGTACTGCATGCAGCTTTTCAAGTTCCGGCGCCAGGTTGATTACTTTGCAGGAGCAATCGGAAAATACACTGTCACCTTTTTTCAGATCATAAGTCTCACAGCTCTGATCACCCAGCAAAGTAAACGGCACAGGTATCAGTGCATCCGCTTTCACTTCCTCTGCATGATCAGTTGGCAGAATTCCCTGCTTTAATTCTGCAAGGTGTTTCTTAAAGTTCTCATATTCCTTTTCGTACTCTGCGAGGCAGGCTGACCAGTGTCCGAAGGTTTCTCCATTAGGAAAAGGTATTTTTCTCTGTGGAGTCTGCATACTGTTGGCATAGAGGTAAGTACTTTCTGTAAGTTTTGCAAGATTTCGGAATTCATGAAGAGAGTCTTGCATTAATGCCGCTGCATTTTCTAACAATGCCACATCGCCTTTGCACTTTTTATCCATCGTATATTTATATTTCAGGATCTCCATGGCACCCTCTAGCTTTTTACAGTAGGAAATACTCATTTCGTAAACAGCTGCCGCATCGGTATACAGGCGGTTCAGCTCTTCATTTTCTTCTCCTTCTTCTTTCATAACCTCTTCCATAAGCCGTAATGCCTTTGTCGCATGAGCGCTGACTTCTGAAATCATATCATACGGCGTCTCTCCAATATGTGCCTCACCAGCCAGTTCTTTTTGAATATAATCATCCGGCTGTTCCCCTTTTCGGGCTACGGAATTCCAAAGTTCCTTGTTTGGACGGTAGCGGTTAACATTGGTAAACTGGCTCATGGTCATTCCAAGACTCATAGTCTGCCTGTTTCCTTCTGTAATACCTATTCTTCCCAGAATTTTCGGCGCACACTGCCCCGCATTTTCCTGAGAAATTAATAACTTTCTTGCTGATTCCGCAGAAATCCGGTAGTGCTTTGCAAATACATTTACCCAGTGTTCCATTTCTGTATTTTCTTCACGGTTTGGATTCCATGCATAGCGGAACCATGCGGCATACCAGATATAATCCCTGTCCATCTGCAATAATCTGGATGACACCTTATCCGGCGTATATGGCCAATCCCAGTAGAACAATGGATACAGATGCAGTCCATTACAGCCAAACCGGTGCTGTCCAGCCTGCACACACTTCTGAATGTACAACGGGGCGTTAAATTGGAAGGGCTCCAGATCTGCCAGAATATGTATATTCATTATATGTGTGGTGCCCAATCCGCTTAGCGACTGGTGAATGTCCTGCCATTTTCCCTTAGGATAATAAGTAGTCAGACTTTCTCCATTATATTTCCACATGGTGTAAAGGTTGGAGTACTTTTTCTTCGCCTCTTCCATGGCTCCAACAGGGTCACAGTCATGACCGCGCAGAATAACCGGAGGCTCTTCTGACAGTCCTGCTTCTGCTGCTCCTTCTTTTACTGCGGGTATGATGGTATCGATAAACCAGTCTGTCTTGTTCTGCGTTCCGCGGAGTGCTTCTCCCAGGCATACCATAAGACCAATATGAGGAAAGGATTTGATGAATTCCTTAATTGTTTTTCCTGTGTAGTCTGCTACCAGTGGTGTAATCTTACTTTGCAGCAGTTCCAATCCATGCTTCCTGGCAAATGGGAGAGGGATATGTATATTGTAGAATTTTAATACTACCCAGATACCTCTGCGGTCACATTCCCTGGTAAGCCAACCGAATACTTCACGGTTTAACTCAAATTCTTCTTCCGTTACCTCCAGGGCTTCGGGATAGTCTGCCACTTTCACCAGGGATGAAAAGGGGTGTCCGCTCCAGATATAGAGCACGTTGCAACGCATGGATAACAGCATATCCAGAAACTTTGTCCACATCTCTTTATCATAAAACCACGGGAACCGCTCCGGGGTAATTGGATATTCATAGGTAAGCCTTGGAGGTTCGATCTTTGTCTTTTGCAGACCGACTGCAGGTCCCCTCAGTTTAAATACAGGTGCGTCTCCAAAGGTTATTTCAGCCGGAAATTCTCTGTCTCTTTCAATTCTCTCTTTTAACTCCATACAGCCGTATAAGGCTCCGGTGTCTGTTCCTCCACAGATGACCGTTAACTCTGCAGAACAGGTTTCAATATAAAAGCCTTCCCCCTCCGGCTGGCGGGTATGGAAAATTAATAGTTCGTTTTCCACCATCCACTGTAAGAATGTGTCTTCGCATAATACAGAAATATAAACCTTTTTCCCTTCTATATTCCGATACTCTGCAGGTGACTGGGGGAGCGGGGCGTAAATCACTTCATACCCGGCACTGGTCATTGCCTGATCAAGCTGCAGTAATCCAAAATTGATTCTTTCATTTTTTGTGCTGTTTTGTAATATTGTAATTCTTTCCATTTGTTCCTCCATATTCTTAGAGCGTTTTTATAAATGTCAAAGTGTGTCCGAAATTACTTATATAATTGAATTGCATATTTACCAATTCAGTTCTACTTTTTCTCCTGCCCTGCAGATAACATTTCTAATCTCATTCCTCCAGGCCAGCTGATACGTCTTTGTGCTTTGTGAAGTCAGGGCAATTCTCACAGGCCTTTCATTTTCCCAGTCCATGTCCAGTCTCGTATTTCCTTTTAAAATATAACCTTTCAAACTGCCGTCTTTCCATTCCTTTGGCAGTGCCGGCAGCAATACCGCTTTTCCTGTCAGGCTCCGCACAATGCCTTCCAGAATTGCCTCTGCAATTCCAAAATTCCCATCAATTTGAAATGGCGGATGCATATCCAGCAGATTATCCTGAATGCACTTTTTCAGAAGCTGACTCACATGCTCTTTCAGTGATTTTCCATCCTCCAGCCTTGCTGCAAAGCATCCAAGCCATGCACGGCTCCAGCCTGTGTGTCCGCCGCCATGGGTAAGTCTGGTCTGCAAAGTCTTTTTAGCTGCTTCAAAATACGCCTCAGTTTCAGGAGTAATTTCATTTCCCGGATGCAATGCATAGAGATGAGAAATATGCCGGTGCCCCGGTTCCATTTCCTCATAATCCTCCATCCACTCCATTAGCCTGCCGTCTTTTCCAATCATAAGCGGCGGCAGCTTCCCCTGAATATTCTTTAAGGTTTTTTCTTCCTCTTCATTTTGAATTCCAAGGACATCCATACTGTCCAGATACGCTTTCAGAAGCTGTCTTAATATTGCACTGTCCATTGCGGTTCCCATAGATAATGCTCCGGTTTCACCCACCCTTGAACGATATGTATTTTCCGGAGATACAACCGGTCCTGTGACCAGAAGGCCATTTGGAAGCTCATAAAGATAATCTTCAAAGAACAGGATCGCCTCTCTCATAATTGGAAGAGCTTCTTTCAAAAACTCCATGTCTTCTGTATATAAATAATGTTCATACAGATGCAGGCACATCCAAGCGCCTCCCATAACCCAATAGGGAGATGCATCAAAAATTCCTTCCGGTGCTGTACACCCCCATACATTTGTATTGTGATGTGCGCAGAACCCTCTTGCACCATATAGCTTACGGGCTGTTTCCTTTCCGTTCCCGGCAAGCAGCTTTACCAGATTCATAACGGGCAGCTGACACTGGGATAACCCTGCTTTTTCCGCAAACCAGTAATTCATCTGGGTATTAATATTAATTGTATACTGACACTGCCACGGCGGTTCATAGGAGCCGTTCCATAAGCCCTGGAGATTAGCGGGAAGCTGGCAGTTATAGGAAGAAGCAACCATCAGATATCTGGCATAGTGTACCAGAATTTCCGTCAGATAATTGTCGCACGAAATATCCCCCTGGCGAAAGGTATTCAGAATTTCAGCTGTTGCCATTTCTTCTTTCCCTGTTCCATATAAATCCAGATTAAAATCACCATATACAGACTGATAATCTTCTAAATGCCGCCTGCGTATCTCATCATATCCCGCTGCCTGTGCCGCGTCCAGCCGTTTGCCGACCACCTGATACAGTTCTTCATAAGCTTCTTTGCCGTCTTTACGCTTACCATTCAGACAATCCAGGTAATCCGTACCTGCTGCCAGATATACTACCACTTCCTCAGCTGCTTCCAGATAAACGGCATCGCCCATGGTCCTGGCTCGCTCCGATGCAATGCGTACCCCACTCAGATAGTGCATTCCGCCTGCGCCGTTTTCTCCCCAGTTTCCCGCTGTAGCCTCTCCCAGAACTCCCGTAAATTCTTCAAATGGTTTCCGGCTGATATTGGCACTCATGGTTATCTTATGTTTTCCCTTAGAGCGGACACGGATTGCAAGCACCTGATAAGCTTCACTGACAAAATGTTCCCTTTCATACCGGGTTTCATCCAGTTCATATACAATTGTGGCAATTGCCTCATTCAGACACAGCCTGGCTTCGTATTTCGTTTCCTTCCCGGCATGATTTAAGAAACAAAGTCTCAAATCTCCCATAGGCTGGTAAGGATTGTTGTATTTCGGCGTTGACGCCAGAGCCATTTTAGCCAGAAATGCCGCTTTTTCCACCTTACCTTCCAGTAAAAGGTGCCGGATTTCTCCCAGATGCCCCAACGCATCGGGATTTTCCCTTTCTCTTGGAGGTCCATAACACAGGGTCTCTTCATTTATAAATATAGTTTCTTCTTTCAAGCGCCCCAGCAGCATCGCTCCCAGGCGGCCATTCCCAAGAGGGAATCCATCGTCCCACTTCCTGGCGGGCTTTTTCATATATATTTCATATCTCTTCATCTTTTCTTTTACCTCTCACACTCCATGCCGATTCCGGTATGCAATTATCTGTCTCCAGTCATCCCGGCTGAGATAATGAGTCCCCCGCCGCAAATGGTATCCGATTCTGCCTTCATGGTAACATGCTCCTGTTTCCGGCAGGCGGTCCGGTGAAACCAGACCTTCTTCTCCATACAGATTCCAAACTTTCGAACATTCCGCACACGTTAAAAATTCAGACTTTGGATCTGCCCAGTCATCCCTGTCCGCACTGGCTATATAGAGATGGCGGGGAGCTGTCAGGGACAGGAGAAAATGCTGGTCAAAAGGCATCCGGGTCAGATCCTTTCGGTAGTTAAAAAAATTTCCGTCAAACCAGAGTCTGGATCCCTTCCCATAGAGATTTTCTATCTGCTCCCCGGTTTTCCCCCGAAACAGAGCGGCTCCACCCGCGCCGGATTCATTTGCAGCCGTCAGGGAAAACCTCTCATCAAAAGCCCCGGCAATTAACGCTGTTTTTCCCAGACGCGAATGCCCCAGAACTGCAACCCTCTTTTCATCTATTTCCTCCCTTTCCAAAATATCATCCAGGATTCTGCTGGTCCCCCATGCCCACATTGCCAGTTTCCCCCAGCTGTCATAATTATTCCTGGTACAAAACCTGCCCAATCCGCTTTGATGCTCGTCATAATAATCGGCGGTAATATCCTGATAATAAACATTTGCCACACCATATCCGGCATCCAGAATTTCTTCTCCTAACCCATCCGCAATTTCCGGTGAAAATGCCAGATAGAGAAAAACAGGGGGACGCTCTGCATTTTTCGGAAGCATGAGACGGTATGGAAATGATACATAAGAATAATCGGATGCAATCCCAAGGTTTATGGTCTTCACCACCGCTTTGCCACCGTAGGCACTATCATCCTCCAGAACCTGTTTACCTGCTATTCGATGCGTAATTCTTGGGAAACAGCCGCAGAACTCTCTGCAAAGCAGATTTTTTATCTCTTCCCGTCTGGATCTCCAGCCGCTTTCATTCTGTACAGCCTCATTGTCTTTATTTCTAAATAGCTCCGGAAGATTTCTGCTTTTTATTTCTTGCTCAAGCAATCCCATCTTATCTTTCACCTTTCAAGATCAAATTTCTGAACAGTTCATCCAATCCCGGATTACATCCGATTCTTCCTGATCTGGCCAGACTTATCAACAGAATCTCACCTGCACCCAGTGGGCATTTCTTTACAAACGGAAGATGCGGTTTTGCGCCCTGGTTTTTTCCCGCCCCCTGCTTGTCATAAGTATATATCAGTGCCTCGCCCGGAAGCTCCGTCTGAACAGTGAAGGATGCAGTAGCATCAATATATCCCTTTTCTTTGTTATATACCATGGAAACCGGATAATCTTGGAACTCTTTCTTTGCTGCCGCAAAGAACAGTTCCCCACATCCCTTTGTGGATACCTCTTTTTCTCCGATATTAAGTGTTACTTTTTTCTCCGGCATTAGCAGAATGCTTCGTCCGCCAGCCTTTGCATGGGATTCTGCCTCTGAAACGCTGTCAGAACTGAAATCACTGATTATTAAGATATCATTGCCGGTTGCGTCAGACTGTCCTAAGGTAGTCTGATCTTTGGTTTCTATTGGCGTTAATCCCAAGTTATTGCAAAGTAAGATTGCTTCATCACCAATTGTTCTGACCTTCTCCGTATGTATCTTACGTTTATACACCTGCAGAAATAAGGTTTCTGTATTCAGAACATTTCCTTCTTCATTTAAAATAGCTGCTTTAATCTGCACTTCTGCATGAGTGCCGTTAAATCCCGGCATTTCCTCAAAGCTTAACGGAATCTTGCCGGCACATATGGCATTCGCCGCTAATGCTGTATCTTCCATTTCATAAGCCGCGAAGGGATCTGTGTCATGACCTGCAAATACTTCTGCCCGGATTGTCAATACACTGTCTTTCCCCGTATCATTTAACAGCCACGCCTCTACGTCCACCTGTTCATCCAGATAAGCATTGCTGCGCCCGGTATAGAGATTTACCCGGAGCGGCTGCAGCGATTCCTGGTAAGTAAAATATGCCCTTTTAGGCTGACGCCTGCAGTCTACCAGGGTCTTCATCCAGCCTGACGGCCATGCATCAATCAACAGATGAATTGCCGTATGGTTTATAATATCGCCCCTTCTTCGATAGGCATCCGTCAAAAGCTTTGTGGCTTTTGCCTGATGAATCTGGCTCTCCCTTACCCAGTCAGCTATATTATTCTGTTCCTCATACCAGTCCCCCTGTACCGAATAGGTCTGTGCACGAACAATTTTATCCGGATACCAGGATCCGTCAGGCTGTGTTTCCAGCCATTTCTTTGGATAGAAACTGCGCATTACCTCCTCATGATCCAAGCCCTCGGCACCATATTCACCGCATCCAATCATCCAGCCTTCTTTAACCGGGGGCAGATATCCTTTCAGCAGTCGGCCAATCGGTTCTCCATGATTGGTATACCACATGGTGTAACAGTGAAAATCCGGCATACCTTCTGCGGTAGGCCCGTCATAGTCCCCTTCCACATTTTTAATCACACGATCAGGGTTTTCCACATATACTGCCTTTCTTGCCGCTGCGAAAAATGCCTCCAGTTCATCTCTTAACAGATGCCGGTGTCCTTTAGCTTCATAGCGTCTGGAATATTTATCATCAGGATCTTCGGTGCGCCGAATACACATGGGTTCATTTATAAAAGTAACTAACACAGCAGATACATGCTTTCTTACCAGATGTTCCATCTCCTGCACCTGCTTCACTGCTTCTGCAAATTGAGGCCTTCTAAGAAAACCAAAGAGGGGAAAGTCACACTGGTGCATCATTCCAAGCATATCAAAGTAATCATAGATTTCTTCCTGTACCGGCCTCTGAGTGATACGGTAATAATTCATATTGCACATCCTGGCAATCAGAATGTCATCCACCAACTGGTCAAAATCTCCCTTCATCACACACTGTTGGAGGTGTCCCATTTCATTGGCACCGCGAAGTACTATGGGATGGTTATTGAGATAAAATTTCCCTTTTGGTACAGAGGTTTCATCACTCACAAATTTTTTTAGTCCAAAATTCTGGCTCCTGCCTGAAACAGATACACTACCTTTTCTCAGATTTGCCCGGGCTCCATAAAGCCACGGGGTATCCGGTTCCCAAAGCCTGTAATCTGATACCGGTATAAAGTAGCGGTATTCATTCTTTCCCGGTCCCACGTATGGAATCGTCGTATGGAAATCTCCGATCTTTCTCCCTTCATAATTACGTGGCAGCAGATCCAGATCCAAATTGTAATCTGTTTTCACCTCATCTGTATAGTTCAGGACCCCCAGCCGTACTTCCACCATATCATTGTCGATATCCGGTCTTACAAAAATATCTTCCAGGTATACTTCCGGGCGAATCTCCAGGGCAACACTTCCAAATACTCCAGCACCTGCCGGACAATGGTGCCATCCAACATTTGGGTCATCCCATCCGGGTCCGGTAGCCGCATAGATTTTATCCCCATCCAAAACCGGACCAACGCCAAGTATCGGCACATCATTTTTACACAGGATAACCAATTCATTTTCTTCTTGCATGTAATCTGTAACATCAAAAGAAAAAGGAGCAAAAAATCCTTCATGGCTGCCTACATAATTGCCATTCAGATATATTTCAGCAATATAGTCCACACACTGAAAATACAGAACAGCTCTCTTCTTATTTTGAATGAGCCCTTCTGACCATGTATCTCTATAAGAGCATCTGTAATAACCGCTCCACTTTCCATCTTCCAGCGCAGGTCCTCTGTAATCAGGTACCGTTACTTTTTCCCATACCTTATTGACATCATCCCGTTCTGTAAATACCTCTCCTTTTTCCCGATAGCGGAATTCAAATTCACGCAATTGAATACTCTCTGTCCCCGTCTCTGCAAGCGGCAGATAGTTCTTCATGTATGGACGGTATTGCTTTCTCATAGCTTCTAAGTCCCGCGTGAATTTCTCACACTGCTCTTCGAATGTCTTTTCCTTCTCCCAGGAAATCTTATGCTGACGGCAGTCTTCTTTTGAAAACCAGATATCCGGTGTTGGTAAAGGCTGTACTTCTTTATCTGTTGTCCCAATTGGATGCTTTGTCATTGCAATCTCATGAAAAAAATCCTGATTAACCATATTTATACCCATTGCATATTGCAGGCTTGCCTGCAATACTGCCACACTAAAACAGGTTGAAAGAATCACACCATGGCATCCTTTCTATCTCATAATTTTCTTTCAACCTTATACTTCCTGCATATCCCGGTCCTGCCTGCAATACTGCTTTACAGATTAACAGGGCACATCCACGTACTTTTCATCTGTCAGTTCTCAGTTGTTAAGCATATCGTGAATGAACCCTGTTGCCAATTTCTATTATTTAGCTGCTTCTGCCGCTGCGTCTTTAAATTCTTGCTGGATTGCTTTGTAGTCAGCAGAATCTACGATTCCCTGTACAAAGGTTTTCCATTCTGTTTCCCCAATCTGTCCCATAATATACTGTGCACAAAGGGTATTTACATCATCGGTCAATACATTCCAGTTATTATTGTAAGTTGCTGACTGGAGGTTACTGATTGCATTTTTCATTCCGGTTTCTTTTAAGTCGCTATATACAAACTCTTTGATTTCTTTTACTTTTGCAATATTTTCATCAGATGCTCTCTTGGTTCCGTCTTTCATAAATTTGTCGTTTATCTGATCCGCATCTTTTTTCAAGAAGATCTGGTTCCATGCACCTACATAACCATCCTGTCTTTTTTTCTTAAATGTTTCATCATCTGTATTTTTTGTTCCGTCTTCTTTTAAGGTATAATGAATATCCTGTACACCATCCATAATTACAGAATCGTATCCCGGATGAGTCTCTTCTGTTGCATTAAATACTTCCATAATCTTCTTAATTTTTTCATCAGAGCATTTAGCGCTGATTGCGATACAGGAATCAATATCCGTATAGTTTGGACTTACCGTATATGCTTTGTCTCCCTTAACCGGCATCAGACACCATGCTTTTAATTCCGGTCCTGTACTTTCATCAAATATTTTATTACTGGTAAGGTCTGCTGACTGATTCCAGTTATACCATGCTGTCAGATATGCCACGGAATTGCCTGCTTTCCATTTAGAAGTATCGGCATTTGCTAAAGCAAATTCAGGATCAATAACACCTGCATCGTATAAATCTTTCATCCAGTTCAGGAAATTGATATATTCATCTTTAAACTGCATGTATTCAAATTCGCCGTTTTCATTTACAGACCAATCTGACTGTCCTGTAAACGCTACTGCAAAAGCTTTAATTCTATCATTCATAAAATCATCATCAAAATATTCCAGAGCATAAATCTTCTTGCCTTCACCTTCAGATGCCGCTTTAGACAGATCGATTAACCAGGTCTTCAATTCTTCCATGGTTTTTGGTTCTTCCGTGAAATTATATTTTTCCATCAGGTCTTTTCTGACTTCTATACCGGAATTCTGTCCGCTTTCCGCCTTACTTCTTGGAAGAATATAAATGCCGCCGTTATATCTTGCCTGATCCCACATATTCTCGTCCCAGTTTTTCATAACTGCATTGGTCTCGGCAATTCCGTTGCCATTATCAAATAAGTAAGGTGTCATATCTACAAAAGATCCTGCTTCTACCGCCTGTGTAAACACCGGATAATAATAAGAACCATTTCCCTGCTTGCTCACCTGGATAACATCCGGCATACTGTCTGCGGCAATCAAAGTATTTACCTTCTGGTCAAAATCCTGATAGTTCACCCATTCAATTTCCAGATTTACATCAAACATATCTTCCCAGTACTGTTCCATCTCACTGTTTGCCAGAGGACCATATCCCCAGTCAATACCCATAACAGAAATTGTCATGCGGTCTCCGCTTTCACCTGATGCTGCTGTTTCGCCGCCGGCAGTATCTCCCGTAGCTGCTTCTGCCTGTGTTCCTTCTGTTTTTGCTGCTTCTGTGGTTTTGCCGTCTGAACCGCCGCATCCTGCCAGAGCAGATGCTGCCAAAACTGCTGCTAAACCAAGAGCTACCTGATTTCTAAAATTCTTCCTCATATCTTATTCCTCCTAAAAAATATTCTTTTTATGCAAAACGCTCCGCGTTTTTAACCTTTGACTGCTCCTACCATCATTCCTGTCTCAAAATACTTCTGCAGGAATGGATAAATAATTAATACGGGCAACACAACAACTACTACCGCAGCCATTCTCATAACTTCCTGCGGAACGGCATTCTGAACGGTTGACTGCACATCCAGGACATCTGAAATATTGGATGATAGTACTACTTTCTGCACATATACCTGTAAAGAAGCCTTCGCTGTAGATGTCATGTACATAATGGAGTTAAAGTATGTATTCCAATAACTTACAAAGGAAAACAGTGTCATGGTTGCAAGCATTGCTTTGGACAAAGGAACTACAATGGTTCCAAAGATACGAAGCTGTCCGCATCCGTCAATCTTTGCTGCCTCCTCCAGTTCAATGGGTAATGACTGGAAGAAAGATCTCATTACCATGATGCTCCATGCCCCGCATGCTGCCGGCAGGATACATGCAAAATAGTTATCTATTAATCCTAATGAATTGATATTCATAAAGTTTGGAACCATACCAGCCGTAAACAGCATAGTAATCATAACGTATTTATTGATGAAACTTCTTCCCGGTATGGGCTTTGACAACATATATGCCAGTCCGGCATTTAAAAAGACGCTGAGCGGTACTCCAACTGCTGTAATAAATATTGTTGATTTCAGGGAATTCAGGAATCCTGTTCCCGATAAGATCAGTTTATATGCCGCCAGAGACCATTTTTTCGGCCATAACATGAATTCGCCTGCTACATACGCTGTGGAATCTGTAAAGGATAATACTACAACATACAGGAATGGCAGAATCATGGTACCTGCTATAATAATAAGAATTAACCACAAAATGCTCTGATAAATATTTTCTTTGGCTTTCATACCCATTTTATTCGCTCTCCTTTCCATCCTCATCTTTACATAACCCCGTCATAACCTTTGCGGTTCGTAATCCAGTTTGTGAAGATAACAAGTGCCGTATTAATTACAGATTTAAACAATCCGATTGCGGTTGTGTAAGAGTACTGTGTACTTCCGCTGGCAATACTGTTGTTATATATGTAGACCTCAAATACTTCCAGTTTCGATTTAACCATCGCGTTATTCATCAGGAATACCTGTTCAAAATCTACGGAGATAATCGTTCCCATTCTCAGGATTAACATAACAGCTACGGTAGGCATAATACTTGGAAGTGTGATTTTCATCATACATTGGAACTTGTTAGCCCCATCCATTTTTGCTGCCTCATACAGTGACTGGTCAATTCCGGAAATCGCTGCCAGATATACGATGGATCCCCAGCCGATGCTTTTCCAGAGTGACTGGATTACAATAACCAGATAAATCCATTTGGTACTGAATAAATAAGCCGTAGATTCATATCCCAGCAGGTTCGCAATCTTGTTTACAAGGCCCTGTTCTGTAGACAGAAGGAAAAATGTCAGACTGGCTACGATCGCCCAGGATAGAAAATGCGGAAGGTATACCGAAGTCTGTACGAGCTTTTTAAACTTCGCATTCCGTACCTCATTCATGATCAAAGCCAGGAAGATTGGCGCCGGAAAAGTCAAAAGGCTTAATCCACTGATGATCAAAGTGTTTTTTAACATGTTATAAAATTTGGGGTCCTGAAACAGTGCTTCAAAATGTTTAATCCCCACCCATTTGCTATGGAGTAAACCTAAATGTGGATTGTAATCCTGAAATGCCATCAACAGACCTCTCATCGGCATATAGCAGAACAGGAATAAAACAATTAATCCCGGTAATCCTAGTGCATAGATCCATCGATATTCATAGATGTGCTTTCTTAATGTCTTTTTGGAAGTGCTTACATTTTTTTGACTAGAAGCCCTCATACAATATCCCTCCCGATTATCTTTTTCAAGACGGTGTGTTTTCCGTCTGTTCTTCGTCGTTAAGGAAAGTATAAGGGATTTTTAGAATTTTTTATATAGTAGAGATTCAATATTTTTGTACAAATTTCATCTTTTTTTATATTTTTTTCATATTTTTAATATTTTTGACATCCATATTATGGAAGCGCTTACTTTTTTCTCTATGTTTCCCCCAATATTTTTTCTTTGCAGCCGGTATAACAATTGCCGCAGCCAGAATCGCCACAAAGGCAACGGATATATTACTGACCATCATTACGATACCTACGCTTTCACTTCCCAGATTCGTAAAATTTTGCAGAAACCATAGAACCGGTACCCGGAACACAAAGACACGGCTCATACTGATTAACAATGATATTTTTGTTTTCCCCAAACCATAAAGCAGCGCCATGACAGCCGAATTAATCCCAAGAGGTACGAACCCCATAGCTTCAAACCGGAATATTTTCATAATCAGTCTTTGAAATTCCGGGTCATTTTCCGAAAACATGCCGCTTATCTGTTGTAAGAATCCCATTGCAATGGCATATGCAGCAGCCCCTGCAATTAAATTATAAACCAAGACACTCCAAAACGCCTGTAATGCCCGGTCAAATTTGCCTGCCCCAATATTCTGACTGATTACGGAAGCGGCTCCTTCCTGTAAACCGTTTTGCGGTGCAGCGGCAAAGCCTCCCAGATTATTGGAAACCCCCAATGCCCCCACGGTAAGAACACCATACAGTGTACTCATGGAATTTACCATCAGTTTCCCCATAGAGAATAAAGCCCTTTCTACAACCAGAGGAACAGACTGTATAATCATAGGTCCTGACAATCTTTTTTTGAAAGACACAAACCGTATTGAAAATCCAAACGCATTCTTTTCACGATTCATCTTGATCAGCCCGATCACCATTAAAGTTGACTGAGAAATAATCGTAGCCAGAGACATTGTAACGATACTGCCTTTTAGAACATAAACAAACAATGCGGTCAAAGATGTCTTGGTAAGGATTACAATAATATTCATTTTCATAATCAGCTTTGTTTCGCCCCTGGCACGTTCTATGGCAATAAACACATTGTTGAAGAAAATAATAACCATCGCCAGCAGCTGCAGCTGAAAATAGGTATTGCCCTCTGCAATCAGCTCCGGCGGCGTTTTCGCAAAAGCCAGAATCTGCCGGGTAAACGGAATGAGCAGGAGTATAATTGCAGATAAAACACCGCACATGGCATACAGGGTACTGACCCGTTTTTTTACCAGGTCATATTTTCCCTCACCATAAGCTTCACTTACCTTCAGGCTGGCACCTACCGCCAGACCTCCGCCCACCGCCGAAATGATAGAATTAATCTGAGCCAGATAGGCCACTGCTGATACCGTATTGGAGCTGATATGGGAAGCCATCATGGTATCCAGCACTCCGAATACCTGACCCAGACACTGATATACACATAGCGGCAATGCGACCTGCCATACTACCTTCCACATATTCCCATTCAGCGTAAAATCCCGAAACTTCTGATCTTTTGCCGACAGCCCCGCGTTATTCTCTTCCATGATGTCTGCTCCTTTAGAACATGTCAAAAAATACCCGTACCAGCGAAATACTTAAGATCCGCTGCGTCACAAATGCGTACCTCTTTTTGGACAGCAAAGGCTGGCGCCATAAATTTTTTTCATGCTCTTGTCTTATTAACTGTTTTTTGTACTGTATTTTACCGCAAAATCTTATTGATATCTACTGTTTTTTCATGAAGATCAGCTTGAATTACAGATATTTTGTGTTATTCTAATAGGGAGCATTAAAAATAAACAAATCATATATATTTAGGAAAGGCAATATTGAAATGAATCCAGACAATAAAGAACTCACAAATGATCCTCCGCTGTTTTTTATAAACCAGTTGAGGCGAAACAGCAGTTTCCGTATGCCCGAATCCCATTCTCACGACTGCTATGAACTTTATTACCTTCTGTCCGGCACACAGAAATTTTTTATTCAGCACACGGTCCATGCCATGTGCCCCCATGACTTTGCCCTGATCTCTCCCGGACTCCTGCACCGCACTACATACTCCCAGGTATCTGCACACGAGAGAATTGTGATCATGTTTGATCCCTGCTACATTTCCACACTTACGGATGCCTTCCCGGACCTGATAAAAGACAACTTTCTGGGAACACCCTGTTTGCATATATCCGAACTTTGTCATGAAGAAATTATGCAGACAATCAATCATCTTTTTCAGGAATTTGAACAAAAAGATGAATTTTCCACAATGTTAACTTCACAATCCCTGTGCCGGCTGCTTGTGCAGCTTACAAGGCTCAAGCAGGAAGAGCATACGCCTGCCCCTTTGACACCTCAGGATGAAGCCATAGGCAAAGCCGCCTTCTTCATCAGCCAGTCATACTGGCAGTCCATCACTTTGGAAGATGCCGCCAGAGAAGCCAATTTAAACCCTACCTACTTTTCCCGTAAGTTTAAAGCCGTTACCGGTTTTGGCTTTAAAGAATACCTGACACAGATCCGCATACAAAAAGCTTCTTATGAGCTCCTCCACACAAATGATACTATTACCGAAATTGCAACACGCTGTGGTTTTGAAAACAGTAATTATTTTGGGGATTTGTTTTATAAAGTGAACGGCGCTTCACCAAGGGCTTATCGGAAAGCCAGAAAGTTGAAATAATTCCACTTTACAGGTGTTTGTCAAATATCTGAACAGATGGTATTGCAATATTATATTTTGCTTTCCAGACTTTCAAGCGCCAGAATATATTCAACACAATTCCTACTAAAAAGCTTTTTTTCATCTGATTTAGAAGGCTTGTGTCTAAATTCTATCCACATTTCTTCAAGTCTTGACTTTCTTAAAACAATCCGCTAGTATAAAATATAGAAACAGCTGCCTTTGCGGCAGCATCAAACTTATGATAAGAAATGAGGCCCTGCTATGTATCGGGTATTAATTGTTGATGATGAACCTTTTGTGATTGAAGGAATGAAAACGGCCATTGACTGGACCGGTTTTAATTTTGAAATATGCTGCAGCACAACAAACCCTCTCCACGCTTTGGAATATCTGGAGAACAATCCGGTAGATCTGCTGATCACGGATATATCCATGCCCCAGATGGATGGACTGGAATTGATTCAAAGAGTGCGTAAAATAAACTCGCTGATCTCTATTTTAGTACTCTCTGCCTATGATAACTTTGAGTATGTCCGGACTGCTATGCGCCACGGTGCTGAAAATTATCTGTTGAAGCCGCTGAATCCAGATGAACTGGGAGAATCGATCAGCCGGATTGTCAGCCATCTGAAAGAACGCTCCACCCTTTCCAATACTTACGGTTCCATGATGCTGACTTTTCGAAGTATCTTTACGGAAAGCTGGGTGAAAGGGTCTCTCAGCGAAGACGAATTTATTACTCGCGCCCAGATGCTTGGCGTAAATCTGTATCTGAATAATTATACGGTGATGATTTTCACTGCGGATACCGGCATTTCTCAGACAACAGAGAAAATGTCCCATTTATTTGACTATCTGCTATCCCTTTTTGTGGGTACTTATATCAGTCACTTTTATTTTGAGACACCGTCCCGCCTGGTCTGTATTATCAGCAGTCCCACCACGGAGCTTCCCCTTGACAGTCTGTTGTCTGAACTGGAGAATGCCAGGGTAATCCTGAATTTCCCGTTTTTTGTTTCTACCGGGAATACCGTTAACAATTACGAGGATGTCAGTATCAGCTACCGGAATGCAAAAAAATATCTGTTTCTCCAGTACACTAAAATGAGCAGCTTTATCTATCAGGATATGGATCTGCCAATTACTTCTCTAAACGTCATTGAGCAGGACTACACCGATATTACAGAACAGGAATATCTTTCCCAGGTAACCGGTCTGTTGGATAAGGCACTTGATCCTTCCAAACATATTCCCTGTATTCTGTCTGTTTTAAGCTGGTGTACCTCACAGACAAGTACTGATCTGCAGCCACATGCTTCTATGATTGAATTATTAAAGTGCCTTAAGCCGGAAATACAAAATAATGCTGACATGATTTCTTATCTTCACACATTTATCCATACGGGATATGAAGTGCTATCCCAGAAGCAGCTGCTGCAGACTGCATCCTATCCCTGCGTAGACGCAGTCATTAATGCCGTACACGAATTCTCCGACAAGGATATTTCACTGAAAACCCTGGCAGCTAAGCTGAATATGCACCCATCCTATCTCGGAAATATCTTTCATCAGCAGACCGGATTTTATTTTAACGACTACCTGAATGATGAACGTCTGAAGTATGCAGCAGGGCTTTTGGAAAATTCAGATATGAAACTAAAAGACATCGTGGATAAGGCAGGGTTCTCCAGCCAGACTTACTTTAACCGCCTTTTTAAACGAAGATACGGTGCACCGCCAAATGCCTACCGGCGGGAATTGCGGGCGAAAAAGCTTTAATTGCATAAGAAGTATATATTTTTATAAAAAAGAACGCACCGGAGTAAATTTGAATTTATCAAACATCCTTCGGTGCAGTCTTTTATTTTAAAATGTTCGTTTTATAATGTTCGTTTTATAATGTTCCTTTTACATCGCTCCAGTTTTTCTCCGCATAAGCAATCAACTGATTCGCCTGATCCAGAGGCATATCATTGAAGAAGAGGTATAAACCTTTGGAACCATATTTCTTAACAATTCTTTCGGTATTGCGGATCCAGTCATCAAATTCTCCGGAATATACCTTTACCCATAGAGCTTTATTGGCCGCCCTTGCTTTATCGTAAATCACATCCCACTCTTCCAGTGTTCCGTCCGGTCCATGGTCTCCGCTGGTCCATTGCAGTGCATTGATACCGTCCACTTCCATCAATGCATCCATATGCTTAATAGCATCCGGTCCATCCAGATGATACAGGACGTTATCCACTCCCTTAACTGCCTGTTTCAGTGAATCCAATACAAAGGTACGGAAATATTCCGGAGAGAGCAAAGCAGAATAATCACACTGCAGCTTCTGGGTTTTTCCGCTTCCGAATATCTGGAATACCGTGTATGCACTGCCTCCTTCATACTGGGCATATTTATAAAAGGCATCATAGTACTTCTGGTAGACATCGGTTACCTGCTGCACACGTCTGACTACCTCTTCATCATCGTCAATCATATCGTAGATCAGTTCCTGGGCTCCACGCAGAGATGCCAGAACATCTACATTTTCCATAAGATCCGGAATTGCAATTGGAAAATCATTTCCGATTAATTTCTTACATTCATCAAAAAGTGCAATATGTTTCTTAAACCATATATTATCCGGGTCAAAGACTAAAGGTTTACATTCTTCCCAGTCCTCTACACATGGCTCAAACCATACCGTTTTATCCTGAAATACAATTTCGCTTCCCAGATATCCTGCGATGGAACCGGGACCAAAATCAGCATTCAGATTCGGGAAACTCTCTCCCAGAAATTCATGCGTCTCGCAATAATGACGGAAGCGGTTTACAATTCCCTGGGCATTCATATATTTATCTTCCATATCCTTTGATTTTAACGCTGCGGGAAGTGAATACGGATAATATTCCGGTTTTATACCTGTTACACGCATAATCGGCCTGCCTGTATTCTGGCATTTCCAGTAATCATCAAATCTTTGTTTTGTGGCTTCCCAATCCTTTTTATACTGCATACCTGCTCCTCCTTCAAACCCCGGTTTCCATCCGTTCTGTCAAACTCCGGGGTTTCCTTATCTCCGCTATTTATAATCAAATCATAACATCGGAGGAGCCCAATTACTTGCCCAATATCCAGTATTTTTTGCACTATATTTGGATTTTCCGGTAAGTGCCCGGAGAGACTCCCTGCACCTTTTTAAATATCCTGTTAAAATAAGACACGCTGTTAAATCCAGTCTTCATTGCAATTTCCGTTATATTCATCTCTGTGGTTGTCAGCAGCATACATGCCTGGTTAATCCTGAGCTGGTCAATATATTCAAATATCCTCATATGAAGAATATTTTTAAAACAGGAACAGAGGTAACTTTTGTTCATCATTGCCACTTTTGCCATTTCATCCAGCTCCAGCTGTTCCATATAGTGTTCATGGATATAATCCAAAACGGGCTGCAGCCGGATAAACGGCTTGTGCCTCCTCCCAAAATCCTCTTCCAGGCAGCTGTCTATATAGAATCGGTAGAGTCTGGCAAGAAACAGCTGGGTCCAGGATTTTACAAATAGCTCCCATCCCGTATGTTTACCGGCATATTCATCACATATATGTTCCAGGTCCTCCTGAAGTCCGATATATCCCTCCTGGCTTGGTCTGATCCGGTTGGTAAAGTTAGGGCTTCGGTTGAAAAAAGGTTCCAGAAACTGATATCCCTGATTTTTGTCCCAGAAAAAAGCCGGATCAAACACAATCACCTTAAGCTGCAGACTCCCGTCATGAACTGCCATATGGCGTTCCAGGTTATTAATGATAAAAATATCGCCTTCACATATTTCATATTCTTTTTCTTCAATCAGATAGAAACCCGTTCCTGAAATAACGTAATTAATTTCCAGAAAATCATGGGAATGAAAATACATCTGCCTTGAATTGGAAATGAATATCCGATAAGGAAACTCCGGTTTGAAGACCATCTTATCTTTGATACTGTCCATGTTAAACTTCTCCCTTATTCTATCATCCTATACTTTGAAATATCCATAATGAATTCAACATGAGCCTTAATTCCGTTCCAGTTAATTATTTTCCCTTTCATTAATAACTCTGTTCCTGAATATGGTACCTTAAACCTGCGCTCGCAGAACGATTCCCTTTTCATACTGGAGATCTTGCAAAATGGGCATGGATCGTTCAAATGCATCAATTCCTTGTAGCATTTTTTTCCAATATAAGTATTCCCCTGTGTATTTGCCATCTGGCGTGCTAATTTATTCATATATAACAGTTCATAATTTTCTACATTGCAGATATAAATTGCATTCGTTCCTTCATCCAGCAGCCATTCCATATTCCGCAGCAATAAAGAAGATGGCGTTGACATTAATTCTCCAAAAAAACGGTATTGATTCTTGCCATTGTTTTTGGCAAACAGCAGCGCTTTATCTGCCTTTGTATATAACTCCATATACTGAAATCCATCTTTGGGAACCCGGCTGATACCCATCGAACAGGACATGTAAATTTTACTGTCCTGGTAATCATACTCCGCACATGAAATGCGGAAAAATTTTTGAATGAGCATGGTCAGTTCCTCTTCCATAGAGATTCCGGTAACAAAAACTGCAAACTCGTCACCACCCATACGCGCAACAAAACTTCCTTCACCAAAGGTTTCTTTGAGAAGTTTCGTAATCCTGCAAAGAATCTCATCTCCCTTCGTATGCCCCAGGAAATCATTAATCTGCTTGAAATTATCAATATCCAGCATTAAAAATGCTGACATATCCGTTTCGTGCCCGCTCAGATATTTTTCAATCTTCTGCTCAAAACTGATCCGGTTCAGCGCTCCCGTAAGGCTATCCCGCTCCGCCAGCTCACTTAGATGTCTTTGGGTATTTCTCTCCTCGCTGATATCCATAAAGATAGCGTAATAGATTGGAAATCCTCCTTCTTCCCGAATCCTCAGGGCAGACAGATGGATCCAGACAACTCCTCCGTCCTTATGCCTGATCCGATAAGTTGCATCAATTTTTCTATTTTCTGATACAGCCGCTATTATTTCATTATTTAATTCCTTGCGGTCTTCTTCCAAAACGATCTCAATTGCATCAGATTCCACTATCTCCCAGTATTCTTCTCGTGAGTGACCGCTTAACGCACAAACTCCATCATTAAAATACAATATCTTCAACGGATCTGCCAGTTTATAAATTGCGATTCCTCCGGGAATATGATTGATTAAATAATTCAAATCAAACTCATAGATCCCTTTCTCTTCTTCCTGCATATAATTCTCCTTATACGAAACTTTTAGGCTGCAATTCTATTAATTGCTATTCTATCACACTAGTTAAACTTTCACCATCAAATCCGTATCGTAACTTTATCATTTTCCAACATAGACAGAATTCAAATGGAAAACCGACGCATCACTTATTTTTTAATTGGTAACTTCTTTACACTGCTGAATTTACCATAGATTTTTTTTCCTGCGGAGTCGAACTTATAGGCACGTACCTTCACATAGTAGGTCTTTCTTTTCTTAAGCCTTGTAACTGCCTTTTTTATCTTCGTTGTATATACCTTCTTTTTTCCTTTGGTAAATGAGGAATTCGATCCGTATAAGATCTGGTATCCCGCTGCTCCTTTGATTCCTTTGAAGGCAATATCCATACGCCCTTTCTTTTTATTGTAAAGTTTTAATGAGTTTACACGCCCCACAGTGACTTTGCTCCAATGCGCATAGAGCATCTGGTCCTGATTCAAATTAACTCTGGTTTGGGATGTAATCTTCTTTCCACGGCTTTTCGCCGTATACCACCCTGTGAATCTGTATCCGGATCTTGCAGGTGCCGGAAGGGAGCCATAGGAATCCCCGTTCTTTACACCTCTTCCGGAAAACTTCTTTTTTCCACCGTTGCTGTTAAACTGTACCTGATAAATAATTTCTTTCCATCTGGCATACAGATTCTGGTTTCCGGTCTGTCTGAAATTAGATTTACCGGTAATCTGAGTTCCTCCGGATCTGGAATTAAACCATCCGGCAAACTGATATCCCTGTCTGACCGGCACCGGCAGACTTCCGTAAGCACTTCCGTAAGCTATCGTTTTTTCCTTTACAAACAGACTGCCACCCTCCGGCTGAAACAAAATTTTATAGCTGCAGGGCCGCCAGGCGGCATATAATGTATGATTAGCAGCTGTGCCCACAATTGTCTCTTCTGCTACTCTGCTTCCTCCGCTTTTCATTGTATACCACCCTGCAAATTCATATCCTGTTCTTTTTGCCACCGGCAGGATTTCATAGGCATATCCCAGCCGCACCATAATCTGGTTCTGGGATACCGTTCCGCCATTACCGTCAAACAATACAACCAGTGCGTTTATGTTATTTCCCTTTTTTACATGATCATTATTTTCCCCCCTGGTGGTCAGGATACGGTCAATATTCTGAACATTCTCTGTATAGTGAACCGTCAATCCATTTCCATCCAGCCCTGTTTTCTCAAAACACTTTGCATAATATTCCGGATTAGCCTTAATGATTATTTCACCCTGCAGCCGGTAGCAATATTGAAACGTATTTGAAATATTGGAAACCCCCTGCGGAATATCCGGCGCCTCTGTCAACTCCGTACAGCCTGAGAATAACGAAGAAATATTATCTGCACTCTGTGGAATATCTGTTGCCTTTTTTAGGCTGCTGCATCCCCGAAAAGTTCTCCATAAATCGGTGACTCCTGCCGGGATCACAGGCGCCTCCTCCAGACTTGTACAACCCTCAAATGCACTTCGCATAACCAAAACCTCTGCCGGTATCTCCGGGGCCTGCTCCAGGTTTTTGCATCCCATGAAGGTAAATGCCAGTGTATACAGCTTCTTTGGCAGAACAGGGGCTTTTTGCAGACTCGTACAGTCTTGAAAAGCTCCATACAAGGACGTAACCTGATCATTAAATTCGGGGACTTCAACAAGATTTATGCATCCGGCAAAGGCTCTTGATACTATTCTTATGCTGTCCGGTAAATCTCCCGCTTTAACCATGCTGATACAATTTTCAAAGGTATTATACAGCCGTTGTACTCCCTGGGGAATTACCGGCATTTCTGTAAGGCTGCTGCACTCCTGAAATGTCCTGTCCATATCTTGCAGGCTCTTTGCAGATAACTCCGCTTTCTGCAAACTTCTGCATGAATAAAAAGTACGTGTAACCGACTCCAGGGAATCACTTTCTATAGAAATCTGCTGTAATTCACCACAAAACCGAAAAGCTTCATTTGCCGTCCTTAAGCTGTGGCTGTAGATATCCGGAACCGCTTTTAACTGATAGCACTCTGCAAAAGTACCATCCATATTTGTTACATTGGGGGGAATTTCGGGACCATATTCCAAATTAATGCAATTAAGAAACATATAACTGATGTCCCGTGCCGATTCCGGAAGCTTTGGTGCTGACATTAAATTTTGGCAGCCCTGGAATGCACTGTTCAAATTCAGGACACCTTCCGGTATCTCTGGTGCCTCTGACAGCCGGGTGCATCCCTTAAAAGTATTCTGCATTTCTTCAATACCTGGTGGTAATCTGTCTGCATAGATGAAATTCTTACAATTTTTAAACGCCTCGTTCATCGTACGTACCCCATTTGGAAGCCCTGTAACTGATTCCAGATTCCCACATTCAAAAAAAGCTTTGTACATACTGTTATTGCGGAAACGAACCCCATCCTGAAAGGATACGGTTCTTATATGATTATTTTGGAAAAACGGTCCTGTACTCAGATATTCATAACTGCTGGTCCCTACGACGGTATCCATAATTTCCACCCCATAAACGTTTCCGTCTTTTACAACAGTACCAGGCACTTCCACATCAGTGTCAGCTCCCTTATATTCTGTAAGAGTTACCGTAAATGTGCTTTCATCCCACTCGCAAAGCCAGGATGACATATCCGTATCCTGGGAAATCACGTCCTCTTCCACTGCAAAAATACGTTCTGTTTCATCTCCTTCTTCCCTCTGTACAGCTTGCTCATTATCCAGCACCGCTTCTGCCTCTGCCGGAAAATAAAAAGCCATAGTTAGTAATACTGCCAGCATTATTGCTCTTATTGCTGTTTTGCATCTCTTTCTCATTTGTTTCTCCCTCCTGCCGGTTCTTTCCTCAATTAGAGTAAATCCCCTTCCTTTATCATACATTATAAGACATTATTATCGTTTTTGCCAGAGCGTTGAAAATGCTTCCTGCAAGATATATCTTCCAAAAGCAGCAAAAGGGAATAAGGCATAAAGTACCGCAAATGATTTACTCAAAGATCTCAAACACTGGATCAGCAGAAAAATGAAAAGATAAAAAAAGGATAAACCCACTATACGGGTCTATCCTTTTTATTTTCGAGAATGCCGGCGACCGGAATCGAACCGGTACGGGAGATTAGTCCCGCAGGATTTTAAGTCCTGTGCGTCTGCCAGTTCCGCCACGCCGGCATAAAAATAGATTGCTCAGGCAATCTATTTTCAATGGATGGAGGTGGATTCGAACCACCGAAGCAATTTGCAGCAGATTTACAGTCTGTCCCCTTTGGCCACTCGGGAATCCATCCATATGCATTGATCTTTTACAAGATCAATGTTCTAATTTTGTTCTGACAAGATATATTTATATCACAACTAAGAACAAAATGCAAGGCTTTTTTTCGAATTATTCAAAATAATTCTAAATGCTGACACAATGAGCACCATCACGATCCTTTCAGACACTTTTGCAGGGTATCAAAAAGGACTTCCGTTTCTATGGGCTTGGATAAATGTCCATTCATTCCGCTGGCCATGGACTTTTTTGTGTCCTCACTGAATGCATTGGCAGTCATCGCAATAATCGGAATTGTTCTGGCATCTTCACGCCCGGAGGTACGGATCCCTTTTGTAGCTTCCAGTCCGTCCATAACCGGCATTCGAATATCCATCAGCACAGCGTCATAGTAATAAGGCGGATGATTTATATACATATCCAGCGCCTGCTGCCCATCTCCCACAGCTTCAATAATAAAGCCGTTCATTTCTAAAATGGTACTGGCAATTTCCTGATTTAACTCATTATCTTCAGCCAGCAGGATTCGTTTTCCATCAAAATCATAATCACATTTCACTTCTTCTTCATAAGGTACTTCAATTTCGTCTGAACCATATGCAAATGTCAGTGTAAAATAAAATACTGATCCTGCCCCCGGCTCACTCTGCACCTCCAGGTTCCCACCCATCATCTGTACCAGTCTGCTGGATATGGCAAGCCCCAGACCGGTTCCTCCGTATTTAGAAGAAGTTTTCTTTCCTTCCTGTTCGAATGCAGTGAAGATTCTGCCAAGAGCTTCTTTGTTAATCCCTATTCCATTGTCTTTCACAGAGAAATGCAGTACAACCTGGGCTGCCTCTTCCTTCAGAGGATCAATATTTACGATTACCTGTCCACCCACACCGGTAAATTTCAATGCATTTCCTACAATATTTACCATAACCTGGTTGAGACGTAATTCATCAGCGATAATTCTGCGGTTATTGATATAGCGATTCTCCATCCTGAAATCAATGTTTTTACGTTGGGCCTGCGGCATCATCAACGATTCCAGATCATCCATTTGTCTTTTCAGATCCATGCTCTCTTCGTTTATCTCAATTTTACCGCTTTCTATCCTGGACATATCCAGCACATCGTTCACAAGATTCAGCAGGTAGGTATTGGCTGATTCAATTTTATTCAGACAATCCATCGCCTTCTCTTTATCATTCAGAACTGTTTTTGCAATGGCAGTCATTCCCGTAATGGCATTCATAGGTGTCCTTATCTCATGGGACATCCTGGATAAAAAGTCTGTTTTCGCCTGACTCACAGCATCTGCCCTGGCTTTCATAATAAATGAAAATATGATCTTAGCCATTTCCTTCACCAGTTTGCGCTGCTCCTTCGTCCACACATAATCACCTTTCCGGATCTCAAAACTTAACGTTCCGGTTATTTTTCCATGATTCCAAATGGCGGAGATCAGGCATGATGGGATCTTGGAAACCCTCGGGTTCATCCGGTCGCACAGCCCCTCTTCATCAAATATCTGATCTATTTTGCTGACTTCTTCTCTGAATATATAAAAATCCCGATCCATTTCAAGATCCGACAGGTTTCCAGCCCACTGGTAAGTATAACGGTAACTTAAATATTCGTAATCCATCTCCATAATGGTAACCCTGTCAAAATGATAGGTTTTGCCGATTCTGGATAACAGAAGGAAAATGGCATCGTCCAGACTTTTCGCCTTCCCCAGAAGCTCCAGGGCAAAGGAGGTCAGGTCCTCTTCCCGGTATTTTACCGGTCTGCCAATTTCATTGATAAAATGAGCTTCTTTATAGAGTTCCGTAAGTACCGTCCCCAGTTCATTTGAGGTATCCAGGTAACAGCATGCACGGCCCCTTTCATACTCTTTTGCATATTTCAGAGTACTTTCCGCACACCGGTAAAGCCCGCTGTATTCGTCTACAACCTCGGTAACACACATCCCGATGGTAACCGAAACCCGCACCTTGCTTTGCCCTGAAACCACCAGATTCTGTACCATCGCAGCGATCTTAGGCCCCAGTATAGTTGCTCTTCCTTTTGTACAGCCTTTTAAAAAAAGCATGAATTCATCGCCGCCCAAACGGATCAGTATATCATCTTCCTTTGTTTCAGACTTAAGGATCACCGCCACTTCCTGCAAAATAGCGTCTGCAAATACGCTGCCTTCTTCATC